>NZ_LZIZ01000036.1:0-1359 GCF_001666915.1 Mycobacterium sp. E3339
GCACCACCGAGGAAAACACCGACTCATAAGCCGCCGCCGCCGAGCTGGCCTGCACCGCCGCCTGCTCGGCCTGCGCCGCCGTGGCACTGAGCCACTCCGCATACGGAGTGGCCGCGGCCGCCATCGCCGCCGAAGCCGTACCCGCCCACTCCTCACTGGCCAGCTGCGTCACCACGCTCTGATAACTCAACGCCGCCGACTGCAACTCCGCAGCAACCGCATTCCACGCCGACGCCGCAGTCATCAACGACCCCGACCCCGGACCGGCATAAATCTTCGCCGACGTAACCTCCGGCGGAAGCATCCCGAAATCAAACATCCTTGGCTCCTTAACCCGTCGCGGCCGCGTTGGCCGCCTCAGTCACCGCGTAGGACCCGGAGCTCATGCTCAGGGTGTTGACGAACATCTCGTGAATCGCCGACGCCTGGCCGCTCACGGCCTGATACATCTGCCCGTGCGCACAGAACTGCGCCGCGGTCAGTGCCGATACCTCGTCAGCGGCCGCCGGCACCACCCCCGTCGTCGGGGCTGCCGCCGCGGCGTTCTGCGCATTCAGCGCCGCGCCAATGCTTCGCAAGTTGCCCGCGGCCCCGGCCAGCGCCTCCGGCTGCGTCGTGACAAACGACATCTGAAAATCCCTCCCTGCTCCTAGGCCCGGCGGCCTTCGGAGAACGGTCCGCGGGCGGGCGTACCGCACGCATGGCTTACTGCTGAGATTAAGTGGGTCACGCGCTGCCTCGCCTCCCTAGTGCCGAGTGTTCATTCGTGTACAACTTCCGTTCACCTGGCCTTTCCTTATCCGGCCGAGGGTGGTCGGGTGAGCACGCTGTAGCGGAATCCGTATTTGTGCGAGTAGCCCGCGGCGGCGCCGGCGCGGCGGCCCATGACGCCGGTGGGCATGCCGCGCAGCAGGGCGTTGCCCGGCGGATTGCTCGCCCCGGCCTGCA
This sequence comes from Mycobacterium sp. E3339, assembly GCF_001666915.1. Lineage (NCBI taxonomy): Bacteria > Bacillati > Actinomycetota > Actinomycetes > Mycobacteriales > Mycobacteriaceae > Mycobacterium > Mycobacterium sp. E3339. Next base: position 949 of record NZ_LZIZ01000036.1, read on the forward strand.
GGGGGGCGGCCTCGGCCTCGGCGGCGTTGGCCGGGCTGACCGCCGAGGTCAGCGTGGCCCACTGCTGGGGCACCGACAAACCCCCGACCTGGGCGGCCTGCCCGGCACCGGCCGAGACCACGTTGCTGCTCAAGCTGCCCAGGTTGCCCAACCCCAACTGCGCGAACTGCGGGGTCGGGAACCAGGCCCCACCGGCACCGGCCGTGCTACCACCGGGCCCGAACACCAACTGCTGGGCAATCGACGAACTGAACTGCGCCAGGCCGTTGGAGAAGTAACCGAGGCCCGACGTCTGCTTGAGGATCACGGTGTAGAGGGTCGGGTTCAGCCCGAGGTAGTTGTTCGTGGGGGTGGGCAACCCGCTTTGCAGGAAGTTCTGGATGGCGCTGGTCAGCCAGGTGAACGGCCCGG
>NZ_LZIZ01000037.1:0-7889 GCF_001666915.1 Mycobacterium sp. E3339
GCACCGACGCGCCCGTCGACGTGGCGCAATTCGGCGGGTCGGGGTTCGCCGAGCTGGACGACGTGCACGCCGCCGCGGCGCGCACCGGCCATCCCTGGTGGACGCTGAGCCAGCTGTCCGCCGAGTCCGCGATGGAGCTGGACATCCGGGCGGCGCCGTCGGCCCGCGGGCACCAGCAGGACATCGACGGCATCTTCGCGATGCTGCGGGCGCACGTGTCGACCGGTGGCTACGCCGCCGTCGTCGCCCCGGGCGCCGGGACCGCCCACCGGGTGGTCGAGCGGCTCGCCGACTCCGACACCCCCGCCGCCATGCTGGAACCGGACGCGGCCGACACCTCCCTCAAGCCGGGGGTCGTCAGCGTGCTCAAGGGCCCGCTGCACGACGGCGTGATCATCGAGGGTGCCAACCTCGTCGTCATCACCGAGGCCGACCTCACCGGCAGCCGGGCCACCGCGGTCGAGGGCAAGCGGCTGGCGGCCAAGCGGCGCAACACCGTCGACCCGCTGGCGCTGACGGCCGGCGACCTGGTGGTGCACGACCAGCACGGCATCGGCCGGTTCGTCGAGATGACCGAACGCACGGTCGGCGGCGCGCGGCGCGAGTACCTGGTGCTCGAATACGCGTCGTCCAAGCGAGGTGGGGGCTCGGACAAGCTGTATGTCCCGATGGACTCGCTGGATCAGCTGTCCCGCTACGTCGGCGGCCAGGCGCCCGCGCTCTCCAAGCTCGGCGGCAGCGACTGGGCCAACACCAAGACCAAGGCCCGCCGCGCGGTCCGCGAGATCGCCGGCGAGCTCGTCGCGCTCTACGCCAAGCGCCAGGCCAGCCCCGGTCACGCGTTCGCGCCCGACACCCCGTGGCAGGCCGAGATGGAGGACGCGTTCGGCTTCACCGAGACCGTCGACCAGCTGACCGCCATCACCGAGGTCAAGGCCGACATGGAAAAGCCGATCCCGATGGACCGGGTGATCTGCGGCGACGTCGGCTACGGCAAGACCGAGATCGCGGTGCGCGCGGCGTTCAAGGCCGTCCAGGACGGCAAGCAGGTCGCCGTGCTGGTGCCGACCACGCTGCTGGCCGACCAGCACCTTCAGACGTTCAGCGACCGGATGGCCGGCTTCCCGGTGACCGTCAAGGGGCTGTCGCGGTTCACCGACAACGCCGAGTCCCGCGCCGTGGTCGAGGGCCTGGCCGACGGGTCGGTCGACGTCGTGATCGGCACGCACCGGCTGCTGCAGACCGGGGTGCGCTGGAAGGACCTGGGCCTGGTGGTGGTCGACGAGGAGCAGCGCTTCGGCGTCGAGCACAAGGAGCACATCAAGAGCCTGCGCACGCACGTCGACGTGCTGACCATGAGCGCCACCCCGATCCCACGCACGCTGGAGATGAGCCTGGCCGGGATCCGCGAGATGTCGACCATCCTGACGCCGCCCGAGGAGCGCTACCCCGTGCTGACCTACGTCGGCCCGCACGACGACAAGCAGGTGGCCGCCGCCCTGAGGCGCGAGCTGCTGCGCGACGGGCAGGCGTTCTACGTGCACAACCGGGTCAGCTCGATCGACCGCGCCGCGGCGCACGTCCGCGAGCTGGTGCCCGAGGCGCGGGTCGTCGTCGCGCACGGGCAGATGCCCGAGGACCGGCTGGAACGCACCGTGCAGGGCTTCTGGAACCGCGAATACGACATCCTGGTGTGCACCACGATCGTGGAGACCGGCCTGGACATCTCCAACGCCAACACGCTGATCGTCGAGCGCGCCGACACCTTCGGGCTGTCCCAGCTGCACCAGCTGCGCGGCCGGGTGGGGCGCAGCCGCGAGCGCGGTTACGCCTACTTCCTGTATCCGCCGCACGCGCCGCTGACCGAGACGGCCTACGACCGGCTGGCGACCATCGCCCAGAACAACGAGCTGGGCGCCGGCATGGCGGTCGCGCTGAAGGACCTCGAGATCCGCGGGGCGGGCAACGTGCTGGGCGTCGAGCAGTCCGGGCACGTCGCCGGGGTGGGGTTCGACCTATACGTGCGGCTGGTGGGCGAGGCCGTGGAGGCGTACCGGGCGGCCGCCGACGGCCAGACGGTGACCACCGCCGAGGAGCCCAAGGACGTGCGGATCGACCTGCCGGTGGACGCCCACCTGCCGCCGGACTACATCGCCAGCGACCGGCTGCGGCTGGAGGCCTACCGGCGGCTGGCCGCGGCCTCGGACGACGAGGCCGTCGGCGCCGTCGTGGAGGAGCTCGTCGACCGCTACGGCGCGCTGCCCGAGCCGGCCCTGCGGCTGGTGGCGGTCGCGCGGTTGCGGCTGCTGTGCCGGGCCGCCGGCATCACCGAGGTGTCCGCGCCGTCCGCGGCAACCGTGCGGCTGTCGCCGATCACGCTGCCCGATTCGGCCCAGGTGCGGCTCAAGCGGATGTATCCCGCGGCGGGCTACCGCGCCACCACCTCCACCGTGCAGGTGCCGATCCCGCGGGCCGGCGGCGTCGGCGCGGCGCGCATCCGGGACGTCGAGTTGGTGCAGATGGTGGCCGATCTGGTCACCGCACTGCAGGGAAAACCACAGATAGACATTGGTATAACGGGGTCACCGGCACCGACGAGCGGGGAGGAGCGGCGCGCGTGACGATCGTCGTCCTGTTCGACCCGCGCCGCCCGTCGCTGGTACCCGTGGAGGCCATCGAACACCTCGGCGGGGAGGTCCAGTACACCGAGGAAATGCCCGTCGCGGTGCCGTGGTCGCTGCCCGCGGCGCGCCCGGTGCACTCCGGCGACCCCGACCATCCGGCGCCGGTGCTGCTGTCGTCGGACCCCGAACATCCCGCGGTCACCGCCCGGCTCGCGGCCGGCGCCCGGTTGATCTCCGCGCCGGAGACGCCTCGCGGCGAACGACTGGTCGACGTGGTCGCGATGATGGACAAACTGCGCACCGCCGGCCCGTGGGAGAGCGAACAAACCCACGACTCGCTGCGCAGGTTCCTGCTCGAGGAGACGTACGAAGTGCTGGACGCGGTCCGCAGCGGCAACGCCGAGGCGCTGCGTGAGGAACTCGGCGACGTGTTGCTGCAGGTCCTCTTCCACGCCCGCATCGCCGAGGACGCCCCGCAGCTTCCCTTCACCATCGACGACGTCGCCGTCACGCTGATGCGCAAGCTGGGCAATCGGGTGCCAGGTGTGCTTGCGGGTCAAACCATTTCGCTCGAAGAGCAGCTGGCGCAATGGGAGGAGCGCAAGGCGGCCGAAAAGCCGCGCAAGTCGGTGATGGACGACGTGCACACCGGCCAACCGGCGTTGGCGTTGGCGCAGAAGGTGATTCAGCGTGCCGAGAAGGCGGGCCTGCCGGCCGACCTCGTCCCCGCCGACATCACGTCCGTGTCGGTGTCCGCCGACGGCGACGCCGAAGGCGCGCTGCGCGCGGCGGTTCTTCAGTTCGTGGACACCGTCCGCGGGGTGGAGCGGGCGATCGCCGCGACCCGCCGCGGCGACGGCGTCCCGGAGGAGCTCGACGCGGCCCCGCTCGGAGAGGTCACCGAGGACGAGTGGCGGGCGCACTGGCCCAAAGACGAGCTCGCCGCCGACGCCACGGCCGAAGCCGACTGACCAACGCAACCGAACAACACCGAAACCCATGGGACGATGGTTAGGCGGAAGTTGGCGCAGGGGATTTGAGGGAGCTTTAACCAGCATGGTGTCGCCGAGGCGTTGGTTGCGCGCGGCCGCCGTGATCGGCGCGACCGCGATGCTGCTGGCCTCCAGCTGCACCTGGCAGCTCAGCCTGTTCATTCCCGAAGGCGTCCCGCCGCCGGCCGGGGCGCCCGTGCCGCCGGTGGACACGCACGCCAGCGGGCGGCCCGCGGATCAGCTGCGGGCGTGGGCCGAACAGCGCTCGGCGACTTTGGAGATCCCCGTGATCGCGCTGGAGGCCTACGCGTACGCCGCCCGGGTCGCCCAGGTCGAAAACCCGAAGTGCCACATCGCGTGGACCACGCTGGCGGGCATCGGGCAGGTCGAGAGCCACCACGGCACCTACCGCGGCGCGCGGCTGGCGCCCAACGGCGATGTCAGCCCCCCGATCCGCGGCGTCCGCCTGGACGGCAGCGGCGGCACGCTGCGCATCGTCGACAGCGAGGAAGAGGTGGCCGACGACGACGGGGTGGTGCGGGCCATGGGGCCCATGCAGTTCATCCCCGAGACCTGGCGGCTGTACGGCGTCGACGCCCATAACGACGGCCGCGTCAGCCCGGACAACATCGACGACGCGGCGCTCGCGGCGGCCGGTTACCTGTGTTGGCGCGGAAAGGATCTGGCAACGCCCCGCGGCTGGATCACCGCGCTGAGGGCCTACAACAACTCCGGCGTCTACGCGCGCGCGGTGCGCGACTGGGCGACCGCCTACGCGGCGGGTCACCCGCTGTAGCAGGATGTATCAGGCTTTACGCTATCGGCGGCGAGGCCGGCACCAGCTACGAACACAAGGAGAAACCCAGTGCCGATTATCGAGCAGGTCGGGGCCCGCGAAATCCTCGATTCCCGCGGCAACCCGACGGTCGAGGTCGAGATCGCCCTGATCGACGGCACGTTTGCCCGCGCGGCCGTGCCGTCCGGCGCGTCGACCGGCGAGCACGAGGCCGTCGAGTTGCGCGACGGCGGTGAGCGTTACGGCGGCAAAGGCGTGCGCAAGGCCGTCGAGGCCGTCCTGGACGAGATCGGCCCGGCGGTGATCGGGCTCAACGCCGACGACCAGCGGTTGGTGGATCAGGCGCTGGTCGACCTCGACGGCACCCCCGACAAGTCCCGGCTGGGCGGCAACGCGATCCTGGGCGTGTCGCTGGCCGTCGCGAAGGCGGCCGCCGATTCCGCCGAGCTGCCGCTGTTCCGCTACATCGGCGGCCCGAACGCGCACATCCTGCCGGTGCCGATGATGAACATCCTCAACGGCGGCGCGCACGCCGACACCGCCGTCGACATCCAGGAGTTCATGGTGGCGCCGATCGGCGCCCCGAGCTTCGGCGAGGCGCTGCGCTGGGGCGCCGAGGTGTACCACTCGCTCAAGTCCGTGCTGAAGAAGGAGGGCCTGAGCACCGGGCTGGGGGACGAGGGCGGCTTCGCGCCCGACGTGGCCGGCACCACCGCGGCGCTGGACCTGATCGGCCGGGCCATCGAGTCGGCCGGTTTCAAGCTGGGCGTCGACGTGGCGCTGGCGCTGGACGCGGCGGCCACCGAGTTCTACACCGACGGCACCGGATACGCCTTCGAGGGCAGCACCCGCAGCGCCGAGCAGATGGCCGAGTTCTACGGCGGGCTGCTCGACTCCTATCCGCTGGTGTCCATCGAAGACCCACTGTCCGAAGACGATTGGGACGGCTGGGCGGCCCTGACGGCGTCGATCGGTGACCGCGTGCAGATCGTCGGCGACGACATCTTCGTCACCAATCCCGAGCGCCTCGAAGAAGGTATCGAGAAGGGCGTCGCAAATGCGTTGCTGGTCAAGGTGAATCAAATCGGCACGCTCACCGAGACGCTCGACGCCGTCGCGCTCGCCCACCACAGCGGCTACCGCACGATGATGAGCCATCGCAGCGGCGAGACCGAGGACACCACGATCGCCGACCTGGCGGTGGCAGTCGGCAGCGGGCAGATCAAGACCGGCGCGCCCGCCCGCAGCGAGCGCGTCGCCAAGTACAACCAGCTGCTGCGGATCGAGGAGGCGCTGGGCGACGCCGCCCGATACGCCGGCGATCTGGCCTTCCCGCGCTACGCGCCGGAGGCCAAATAGCTTGCCCGCCAAGCCGGATCCGAAACGGCGCTCCCCGGCATCGCGCCCGGGGAAGGCCGGGGATCCGGTTCGGCGCCGCCGCACCGCGAAGCCGTCATCCAAGCCGTCCCAAACCGCGAAGCAGGCCAGCCCGCGTTCGGTCTATGAGCATGTGGTCGAGCCCATCAAGCGCCAGGTCGCCGAGTCCGTCGAGCAACGGTCCGAGCAGCGGCTCGGCTTCACGGCGCGGCGCGCGGCGGTGCTCGCCGCGGTCGTGTGCGTGCTGACCCTGACCATCGCCGGCCCGGTGCGCACCTACTTCGCCCAGCGCACCGAGATGAATCAGCTGACGGCAAGCGAAGCCGCGCTGCGCCGTCAGATCGCCGACCTCGAGCAGAGAAAGGCCAAACTCGGGGACCCGGCCTACATCGCGGCGCAGGCCCGCGAGCGGCTCGGGTTCGTGAAACCGGGTGACATCCCCTTCCAGGTTCAGCTTCCGCCGACGGCGGCTCCGTCCGAGCCCGGGGCCCAGGCGGCGAAACCCGCGAGCAGCGATCCCTGGTACACGGCGTTGTGGCACACCATCGCCGACGCGCCGCACCTGCCGCCCGCCAACGTGCCCCCGCCCGAACCCAACCCCACGACGCCCGGTGGTTGATCGTGGCGACCTCGAGGCCGTGGCGCGTCAGCTCGGGCGGGAGCCGCGCGGCGTACTCGAGGTCGCCTATCGCTGCCCCAACGGTGAGCCCGGCGTGGTGAAGACCGCGCCGAAACTTCCTGACGGAACGCCCTTTCCGACGTTGTACTACCTGACCCATCCGGTGCTGACCGCGGCCGCGAGCCGGCTGGAGACGACGGGATTGATGCGCGAGATGTCCGAACGGCTGCGCCAGGACCCGGAATTGGCGGCCGCGTACCGACGGGCCCACGAGTCATATCTGGCCGAGCGTGACGCGATCGAGCCGCTGGGGACGACGTTCTCCGGCGGCGGAATGCCGGACCGGGTGAAGTGTTTGCACGTGTTGATCGCGCACTCGCTGGCCAAGGGGCCCGGCTGCAACCCGCTCGGCGACGAGGCGCTGGCGATCCTGGCGCCCGAGCCCGCGATGGCCGGCATCCTGGTGGCGGGCCAATGGTGAGCAGGTTCGCCGGAATCGACTGTGGCACCAACTCGATCCGGTTGCTGATCGCCGACGTGCGCGACGGCGGGCTGCGCGACGTGCACCGGGAGACGCGGATCGTGCGGCTGGGCCAGGGTGTCGATGCCACGGGTCAGTTCGCGCCGGAGGCGATCGCGCGGACCCGCGACGCGCTGGCCGACTACGCCGCCCTGCTGCGTCGGCACCGGGTCGAGCGGGTGCGGATGGTGGCCACGTCGGCCGCTCGCGACGTCGCGAATCGTGATGACTTCTTTGCGATGACGGCCGAGGTGCTGGGCGCCGTCGTGCCCGGCGCGGTGGCGGAGGTGATCAGCGGCGCCGAAGAGGCCGCCCTGTCGTTCCGCGGCGCGGTCGGTGAATTAGACCCTGCCACGGGTCCTTTCGTCGTCGTCGACCTGGGCGGGGGCTCCACCGAGATCGTGCTCGGCGGGGACGCCGTGGTGGCGAGCTACTCGGCCGACATCGGTTGCGTCCGGCTGACCGAGCGCTGTTTGCATTCCGACCCGCCGACACCCGAGGAGGTGGCGGCGGCCCGCGCCGTGGTGCGCGAGCGCCTCGACGTCGCGCTGGGGGTGGTGCCCGTTCAGGGGGCGCGGACCTGGGTCGGGCTGGCCGGGACGATGACCACGCTGTCCGCGCTGGCCCACAACATGACGGCGTATGACTCTGCGGCCATTCACCTTTCGCGCGTTCCCGGCGGTGACCTGCTGGCGGTGTGCGAGCGGCTGATCGCCATGCCGCGCGCCGAGCGCGCCGCGTTGCCGCCCATGCACGAGGGACGGGCCGACGTGATCGGCGGGGGCGCGATCGTGGTCGAGGAGTTGGCGCGCGAGTTGCGTGCCCGTGCCGGGATCGACGAGTTGATCGTCAGCGAGCACGACATCCTGGACGGCATCGTGCTGTCGATCGCGGGGTGAGTCACAGGAGCCACTTGCGCCCCTGGCCGGAGGACTCGACTGTTTACCCGCCTCATAGCGAC
>NZ_LZIZ01000038.1:0-51972 GCF_001666915.1 Mycobacterium sp. E3339
GTGTGGTTGGCGGCCAGTTCCGGCAGCGTCGGCATCGCGGCCAGGGCCGCGGTGTAGGCCGTGGCCGCGGTCTCGTGCCGGGCGGCCGCCGCCGCGCTGTTGGCGCTGGCCCGCGTCAGCCACGCCAGGTAGGGCGCGTGCGCGGCCGCGTACTGCGCGGCGGTGGGCCCCTCCCACGCCCCGCCCTGCGTCGCGGCCAGGGTCGCGGACAGCTCGTCGGCCGCCGACGCGTAGGTCGCGCTCAGCGAGCTCCAGGCCGCCGCGGCGGCCAACAGGCCGCCCGGCCCGGGACCGCTGCTCAGCTCCGCCGAGTGCACCTCGGGGGGCAGTGCCATCCATACCGGCGCGGTCATCGCCCGCCACCGGCCCAACCGTCGGAGAAACCTCGTAACGCCATGCGCCGAACTCCTCGCCGGACCGAGACCGGCGCCGCCCGGGCTGTTGGGCGGCGCACCGATCAGCCCGGTAGTAGTCGGGGCGCGGCGCGGAAAAGTTCCATCGCGGGATCAACTCATCGGGAACTCTTGAAGAGCTCAGTCTTTGACGGCGCTCATCAGGGTGTTGCGGGCGACCATCGGGCCGGCGTCGACGTCCGGCCCGGGGACCGGCCTGCCGTTCTGGCGCAGGAAATCGGCCAGCGGGGTGCCGACGGCGGTCCAGCCGCGCTCGCCGAACCACTCGGTCGCCGGCGCGATCCGCTCGTTGTACACCAACTGATAGAAGGGCCGCTCGGCACCGTCGGCCATCGCGGCGCGCTCCTCCTCGCGTTTCGCCTCGAAGTCCGCCTGGTCGAGCGGGGCGCCGTCCTCGACGGCGACGTGGCTGCCCGGGGCGGCCAGGTTATCGATGCCGGTGAACAGCTGCTCCTCGGCGGCGGCCGGGAGGTAGATGAGCAGGCCCTCGGCTATCCAGGCCGACGGCCGGGCGGCGTCAAAGCCGTTGTCACGCAGCGCCTGCGGCCAGTCCTCGCGCAGGTCCACCGCGATCTCGCGCCGTTCGGCGTTCGGCTGGGCGCCCTGGCCGGCGAGCACCTCACGCTTGAAGTCGAGGACCTGCGGCTGGTCCAGCTCGAAGATGGTGGTGGCGGCGGGCCAGTCCAGCCGGTAGGCGCGCGAGTCCAGCCCCGCCGCCAGGATGACCACCTGCCGCACGCCCGCGGCGGCGGCGCGGCGGAAGTACTCGTCGAAGTACTTGGTGCGGGCGCCCTGGAAGTTGACGAAGTGCTCGCCGAACTCGGGCGTTGTCAGCTCGTGGCCAGGGGCATTGCCGTCCAGCACGTCGGCGGCCCACCCACCCACGGCGCGGCAGAACACCTCCGCGTACGGGTCGACCGCCAACGGGTCGGGCTTGCGCGCCTCCAACGCTCGGGCGGTCGCCACGAATAACGCCGTCGAACCGACACTTGTTGTGATGTCCCAGGTATCACCTTCGCTACGCACAGAGTCGACATTACCGGCGTCCGGTGTCGGGCCGATCCGGCGCGGTGGTCGACCCGGGGCTCCAGCCGCCCGGCAGCATCGGTACCCGCGGCCCGGCCCCGAACTCGTCGGCCGACAGCGCTGTCAGTCCCGTCGCCGGGGCGCCGGCCTCCCGGCGCGCGGTTCCGGCGAACCCCAGCGCGGCGGCGCCGCGATCCGACGCGACCGTGGACGGCTCGCCATCCGGGGCGCCCCAGTCCGGGTCGACGTCGACGTTCATGTCGGCGAACTCGTCGCCGTGGCCGCGTTGCGCCGCGCGCCGGCGCCGGCGCTTCCTGGCCTGTTCCCGAGCCGCCGCGGCCGCGCCGGCCGCGGCGCTATCCGGCTCCGGCGCTTTCCTTTTGGCGCTCGCGCTGGCACCCGCGCCCATCCCGGAGCCGGACCCGATGCCGGGCGGGGCTATCACGTAGGGGGGCGCGAAACCCGCCGCCTGCGGTGGCGGCGGGGAGGGCGGCGCGGGGCTGGCCACGGTGCTCGCGGTCGGGGCGGGCGCGGGGCCGGCGCGGGGCGCCCACCGCGGCCGGGGCGATGGTGGGCGGCGACATCGCGACGGCCGGCATCGGGGCGGGCATCGGGGCGGGCGCCGGGACCGGCGCCGGCGCGACCGCGGGTTGGGGCACGGCGGCCAGCCCGGCCAGCCCCGTGAACCCGGCCACGGCGCCGAACGGGGCCGCCGCCAGCAGCACCGCCGGCGCCAGCAGTTCGGGCTGGCTGGTGAAGATTTCGAGGATGTGCGTCGGCCAGTCGAACAGGATGAGCTGGACGATGTACTGGAAGGCCAGCGCCGGGTTGTGCACCAGGTAGTAGCCGAACTGCTGGAAGTCCTCGAGCAGTTCCAGCGCTCGAACCACCCAGAAGATCGGTTCTCCCGCATTGGTGTACGCGTCGTAGGGCAGCCCGTTGACGGTGCCCTGCGCGGGGTCCCAGTTGATGCCGAGATTCCTCAGGATGTTGGCGATGAAATCGTCGAGCGGGTTATCGATCGTGGGGTCGTGGATGTCACCGCCCGAGTCTTGGGCGGTGGCATCGGATTTCACGATCGGCGGCGCGGGGTCGGTCGGCGGGTTCGCGGCCACCGCCGCGGTGGAGACCGCCTGATAGGTGGACATGGTGGTGGCGGCCTGCACCCACATCCGTGCGTAATCGGCCTCGTTGAGCGCGATCGGAATCGTGTTGATGCCAAAGAAGTTGGTGGCCACCAACACCCCGTGCACGGTGTGGTTGGCGGCCAGTTCCGGCAGCGTCGGCATCGCGGCCAGGGCCGCGGTGTAGGCCGTGGCCGCGGTCTCGTGTTGGGCGGCCGCCGCCGCGCTGTGCGCGCTGGCCCGCGTCAACCACGCCAGGTAGGGCGCGTGCGCGGCCGCGTAGGACTCCGCGGTGGGCCCCTCCCAGGCCCCGGCCTGCGTCGCGGCCACGACGCCGCTGAGTTGCGCTGCGGCCGAGGCGTATTCGGTGCTCAGCTCGGACCATGCCCCCGCCGCCGCCAGCAGCGACGCCGGACCGGGGCCGCTACTGAGCAGGGCGGAGTGCACCTCCGGTGGCGAGGCCATCCAGATCGGCGCCGTCATAGGTACTCCTCGGACTGGAAGGCTTACCAGGCAGAGGAGATCTTAATGAATATGATTTTCGTTATCAACTCGGAGGCGGCCGTTGCGCCCCCGCGCTACACCAGCGGGCGCCCCGTCCTGATCCGGCGGTCGAGGTCGAGGAGCAGGACGTTGAAGGGGAAACGCCGGACGAACCGCGGCAGGCGGCGGTTCACCAGGGCCAGCGCCGCGATGAGCCTGTCGAAGCGCCGTTGCCTGGTGGCGTCCCAGGGCAGCCGCATCTCGTCGCGAAACCGTTGCGGCAGAAAGCCCGTGGTGATCAGCAACGCGAGGTTGTCCGACGCGCGCTGCAGCCGGCGCGGCAGCGTCAGCCCCCGGACGCGGTTGGCGGCAATGGGATAGAGGTACTCGCGCACGGCGTCGTCGATGTGCACCTTGGCCAGCGACTCCTGCCAGTACCGGTCGAACGCCGCCCGGTCCGCGGGCCACATTTCCGGCGGCACCTGCAGGGTGGTGGCCAGCGCCATGCCCTCGCGGTAGTGCCGATCCGCGTCCTCGCCGTCGAGCTCGCCGATGAACATGCGGTAGATGTCGACCCCGCCCTTGTACAGGCAAGCCCCCACCCAGAGCTGCAGGTCGGGGTCGAAGGCGTTGTAGGACACCGGGCTGTCCGGGGTGGAGTAGACCTGCGCGTGGGCCCGGTTCACCGCCCGGCGGAAGGCGTCCTTCTGCGCGTCGGTGCCGGTGGTCGCCACCGCCAGGTAGGTGAAGGTGGTGCGCGCGCGCTTGATCGGGTGCAGGTCGACGCGGCCGCTTTCGACGCGGCTCTCCATGACGCCGTATCCGACACCGGGGCGCGCCAATTGCATGATCACGTTGGCGGGGCCGGCCAGCAGCGCCACCCCCATCAATCCCTCGTCGATGCCGAGCCCCCGCCGGCGCCGGCGCGCGGGGGACCGCCGCGGCGGATCGGCGATCGCGCGCTCGACGTGACGGGCCGGTTCGCGAACAGCCTCGGGTATTGCCATGGTGAGATCCCTCCAGCGGCGCCGTCGCTAATCTGCGAACGCGTGTTTCCTGATATTGTCGCGGCGCCGCCTTGGTGTCAAGATGGTTCGCATGAACCCGTCGGGCGCACGGCCCTACCGCGGCGTCGAGGCCACCCAGCGGCTGGCCGCCCGCCGCAACCGGCTGCTGGCCGCGGGCCTGGAGTTACTGGGCGCCGAGGAGCAGAGCGTCGCGGCGGTCACCGTTCGCGGCGTGTGCGGGCGGGCCGGGCTGGCGGCCCGGTACTTCTACGAAAGTTTCGCCGACAAAGACGAATTCGTCGCCTCCGTGTTCGACTCGGTGGTCGCCGAGCTGGCCGCCACCACCCAGGCCGCAGTGGCGGCCGTGCCGCCGGACGAGCAGACCCGCGCGGGCATGGCCAACATCGTGCGCACCATCGCCGACGACGCCCGGGTGGGGCGCCTGCTGTTCAGCACGCAGCTGGCCGATCCCGTGATCGTGCGCAAGCGCGCCGAATCCAGCGCGCTGTTCGCCATGCTGTCGGGCCAGCACGTCGGAGCCGCGCTGCGGATGCCGGCGAACGACCGGATCAAGGCCGCGGCGCACTTCGTGGTCGGCGGCGTCGGCCAGACCATCAGCGCCTGGCTCGCGGGTGACGTCCGGCTCGAACCGGACCAGCTCGTCGACCACTTGGCCGCGCTGCTCGACGAACTCGCCGAGCCCGACCTGTACCGGCTGCAGACGGCGGCCGAGTCGCGAGCGGACTCCTGAGGCGCGGTCTCAGACGGGACTGACGGCGGGCCACCCGGTGGTGGCGGTCAGCGAGAAGTCGCACAACGCCCGCGAAATGTGTTGCCGCAATTGGTCGTTCGAGTTCGGGCGGCCCAGCTCGTAGGCCAGGAAGGAGACGAACACCCGGCCGTGCACCCGCCCCGACAGCAAGGCCAGCGCACCGTTGGTGCTGTACATCGTCGCGGTGGTCACCCCCGGGTACACCGTCTTCATCGCGAAGTGGTCGGCGTCCGTGCCGTCCGGGGTGTTGACGGCCGGGTCGAGCGACCCGAGGTTGGACGACACCACGGTGACCGCGCTCCCGGTGACCACGCCGATCAGTCGCCGCATTACCCGTTTGGGGATCAGCGGAACCAGTGGCAGCAACGCCCAGCGCTCGTCGGGCTCGTCCTGGTGCCGGGACAGCGCGCCCTTGATACCGGTGCGGATCCCCCTCAGGTCGGTCGTCGCGGGCGCGGGGTCCACCGCGATATCGACGTTGACGACGGCGTTGGCCCGGGTGTCGCCCGGCGTGCGCTCGTTGACCGGCATGCCCACGTTGACCGTGCCGTCGGCGGCGACCCGGCCCACCCGCCGGGCCAGGTGGGCCGCCAACCCCGCGAGCAGCGCGTTGCTGGTGCCGCCCAGGGCGCTCGCGCGGGCGTCCCACTCGTCGGCGTCGACGAAGACCGTCGCCATGGGGAGCGTGATGGGCTCGTCGGGTCCGGTGGGCGGCGCCGGCCGCTTCTTGGCCGCGCCGGGGGCGGCGCCCCGGCCGGCCCGGGCCATGCGTGCCGCCGCGAGCACGGCGCGGCCCACATCCGTTGTGTCGCGGGCGGTTTGGCGCGCATCCTCGCGCAGCGCCCGCCACCGCGGCCGCGATCCCGCCGGGGGCCAGTCGATCGCGTCGTCGCGGCCGCACGCCGCGTCCGCCAACGCCTCGCACAGCCCGACGCCGTCGGTGAGCGTGTGGGTGACCACCAGGCTCACCGCCGCGCCCCCGTCGGTCAGCGGGAGCACCGCAAGGTGCCAGCCGGGCCCGCGCTCGGCGTCCGGCCGCCTACCCGCCTGCTCGTCCAGCCAGGCGTCGATGTCGTCGCGCGGCCGGGGCGTCGCGACGATCTCCAGGTCCGACTGGTGGGTTGGGGCGACCCAGCGGTGCCGGCCGAACGGCAAGGGGGACCGTTCGATGCGGCGGCGCAATCGGCCTCGACCGAGGTGGTGGTGGAAGGCGCGCAGGCCGTCGAGGTCCACGGCGCGGTCGTACACCCAGATCGTCTGCACCACACTGGTGGTGGCCGTCGCCCGCTCACCGAGGAAAAGGGTCTGGTCGGCCAGATCCAGCAGGTTGCTCACGCCTAGGCCGCCTCGTCGTCGTTGCGGGTGGGCGCGTCCGCGCGCGGCTCGCCGGTGGCCGCATCGATGGCGCGGGCGAAGGTCTCGCCCAGCGTCGCGATGTAGCGGTCCACCGACTCGCGCGCGATCGCGTTGTCCGGGAAGGACATCGTGACCGTGGTCTTTTCCGCGTGCCGGTTGATCCACATGTTGATCCCGCCGTGGGACAGGCTGTCGCCGTAGGTGCCGAAGTTGGTCTCCGCCCACAGCCCGGCGAGCGGGATCTTGCGAAAGTCGAGGAAAGACAACATCATCGGCAGCTGCGTGGGCAACTTGATGCCCAGCTCGTCGGGCGTCGCCAACTCGATCAGCCGCTCGACCGGGACACCGGCGAGGTCCTTGGCCGCGTCGAAGGACTTCTGCGCGGCCCGGGCCGCCTCGGCGAAGGTGGTGCCGCCGGTCGGCACCGTGACCGGGACCAGGCTGGCGAACCAGCCCACGGTCATGGTGTCGACGCCCGGCGTGCGGGTGTCCCGGGCCGTGAACCCGTGATAGACGGCCCCGCCGGTCAATTCCCGCTCGGCCAGCGCCGTGCAGGCCAGCACCCCGCCGATGAACCGGGCACCGGCCGCGCCGCAGGCGGCGTCGAAAGCCTCGGTCTGTGCGGCGTCCAACAGATCGACGGTCACCAGGTCGCCCCTGCTGCTGGCCCAGGTGTCCCCAAGGGGCAAGGGGAAGCTGGGCCAGTCGCCGTCGGTGTCGCGAGCGAACGCGATCCAGTCCTTGATCTCCGAAGACGACAGCGTCAGCCCGGCGACCCGTTCGCGCTGACGGGCGGTGTAGTCCCGGTAGCTCGTGGCCTCCGGCAGCGCGCTCGGCTGCCGCCCCCGCGCGAGTTCCTGATAGGCCAGGTGGATGTCGACGAAGATGACGCCGGCGGACAGGCCATCGATGTGCAGGTGGTCGACGCTCGCATAGAACGTGAAGTAGTCGGCGTGCTGGACGACGCCGTAGGTGAAGGAACCCCATTCGAGCGTTCCGGGGGTCGTCGTCAGGACGTGGGTGCGCACCTCGTCGACGGTCTTGTGCCCGAACGAGACGGGAACGAAGTCGATCAGGGCGGGGTCGTCGATCGCGTGACGCACGATGACGCCGTTATTGAATTCATACCAACTGTGGTAGGTGTCGTGCCGGCGGACATGCGCGTTGACCGCCGCGGTCATCGCCGGGATGTCGCACGTGCCGGGAATGTCCCAGGAGACGATCATCAGGCGTGGTAGCTCCCGGTTCATCGCCCTGCCATGGAAGGCCGCCCAGAGGTGTTGAGCCTGTTGGTAACTCGGTGCCAGATCACTTGGTTGCGCGGCGCGGGCCGCCTCATGCGACGACGGCGTGGCCGTCCACATGGTGAGCGGACCGCAGGCCGGCTGCCATTCGTAGATGTTACCGAGTGCGACCATTTACTCAGTCCTCATTCCGTGCTGCGGACGTTCTGGCGCGGCGTGGGAGGAGCCGAGAAGCCGTGCGGCGAAGGACATTCCGCGCAGCATGAATCCAGTTATGTGTTGGGATTCTTCGACGCGTGCGTTGGGCTGAACTTACGGCGTCGCTTGCACCCCCCTGTGTCGCTGCTATTGGACGGTAGTCGAGGAAGGGAGCGTTTACCCGGTTTTTCCAAGATTCGCAATTTCGTGTGTCGCCGCCGTCGTGGCAGTAGTGTGCTCCACTCGCGCCAGGGCGCCGGGCCAAACCCGCACGGCCTCAGGGGAACAGCGGCAGCTGCCAGAGGTGCATCTCGGGGTCCAGCAACCACAGCCGCATCATGGTGAGCCGTATCAGCCGCTGCGCGCTGAAGATCATGAAGGCCGCCAGCGGCACCTCGATCAGCAGCGCCGTGGCGATCGACAGCCACACGTCCTTGGGCCCGGCGGTCATCAGGTCGAACCACGCGTCGCAGATCAGCAACACCCCGGTGGTGAACGCGGCGGGGACCAGCAGTTGACGGCGCAGGTACCCCAGCGTCGCCGTCGCCACCATGAACGACACCAGCAGAATGTCAAAGCCGACCCAGGTGAGTGGCCAATTGTGCGCGACGTAATTCTCCGGCAGCGTCACCGACAGGTACCCCAGCCAGGGCACCATCGCCATCGAGCCGCCGACCATCAGGCTCAGCCGGATGCGCCGCACCCGGGCCAGCAGCGCCGGATCGATCAGGTCGCTCACCGGTTGCTCGAGCCGCTTGATGAGCAGCCGTCGCTGCTCGGGCGTGAGGGCCGCGATCTGTGCGTCGGTGAGGATGCCGTCGGTCATCAGTGACCGGCGGCCACCGGTGGTCGGCGGTCCGCCGCCGTCTTCGGCACGGCCTGCGCGTCGCTGGTATCGAATTCCTTGACCCAGCAGGCGAATTCGAGCGTGATGCCGTCGGGGTCCTGGAAGTAGAACGACCGCACGTACACCCCGGGGTGCACCGTCGCGGACACCTGCATCGGGCTCTCGTCGTGGTTGAGCACCGGGCCGACCCGCACCCCTTTGTCCTTGAGCCGCTGGCGGTAGGCGTCGAACTTCTCGGCCGGCACGTGGAACGCCAGGTGGTTCATCGTGCTCACCGCGCTGGTGATGTCGCCGATGCCGGGGATGGCGCCCGGCGACGAGATGCCCGGCACCCGGTCCGGGGCGTCGGCGAACCAGAAGAAGGCGACGCAGTCACCGTTGCCGGCGTCGAAGAAGAAGTGCTGCCCCTGGCCACCGGGCAGGTCGAGCGACTTGATCAGCGGCATGCCGAGGATGTTGGTGTAAAAGTCCACGGTGCGAGCCATGTCCGAGCAGACCAGCGCGACGTGGTTGATCCCGCCGAGTTCGAATTCGGCGTTGGTGTTGTGCGGTTTGATCATCGGGCGGCTCCCCTCGGTCTCCGGCTTGGAGTCCTGGCCAAGATGTATTTCTGAATCTAACATCAGCTTCGAGTTTTCTTTCGAAAAGTCCATCGCCAGCAGGGCCGCTGAAATGACTCTTCACACCGGTGCCGCAGGGGTGGTCCGCGAGTTCGTCGGGCTACCGTCGCGCACCGCCGCGCGCGCCGGCGCCGGGGGGCATCCCTGCCAGGGGCTGTACCACCGCGGGGTGGGTCGCAAGCCCAAGGTGGCGATGATCGCCACGCACTACCAGATCGACTTCTCCGAGCACTACCTCGCCGACTACATGGCCACCCGCGGCGTCGGCTTCCTGGGCTGGAACACCAGGTTCCGGGGCTTCGAAAGCAGCTTCCTACTCGACCACGCGCTGGTCGACATCGGCGTCGGCGTGCGTTGGCTGCGGGACGTGCAGGGCGTGGAAACCGTTGTCTTGCTTGGCAACTCGGGTGGCGGCTCGTTGATGGCCGCATATCAGTCGCAGGCCGTGGAGCCGAACGTCACCCCGCTGGACGGGATGCGGCCGGCGGCGGGCGTCACGGAATTGCCGGCCGCGGACGGTTACGTGGCCACCGCCGCGCATCCGGGGCGGCCCGACGTGCTGACGGCCTGGATGGACGCGGCCGTCGTCGACGAGAACGACCCGGTCGCCACCGACGCCGACCTCGATTTGTTCAACGAGCGCAACGGGCCGCCCTATTCGCCGGAGTTCCTCACCCGCTACCGCCGCGCGCAGACCGCGCGCAACCACGCCATCACCGATTGGGCCGAGAAGGAGTTCAAACGCGTTCGCGCTGCGGGGTTTTCCGACCGCCCGTTCAGCGTCATGCGCACCTGGGCGGACCCCCGAATGGTCGACGCCACCATCGAGCCGACCAAGCGGCAACCGAACATGTGCTACGCCGGCCCGCCCGCGAAGGCGAACCGGTCGGCGCACGGGATCGCCGCGGCCTGCACGCTGCGCAGCTGGCTGGGGATGTGGAGCCTGCGGGTGGCGCAGACCCGGGCCGAACCGCACCTGGCCCGGATCACCTGCCCCGCCCTGGTGATCAACGCCGACGCCGACACCGGCGTCTTTCCGTCGGACGCCCAACGGATTTTCACCGCGCTGGCCGCCACCGACAAGACGCAGGCATCGATCGACTCCGACCACTACTTCACCACCCCGGGCGCCCGCAGCGAGCAGGCCGACATCATCGCGAAGTGGATCGCCAAGCGGTTCCGCTGAGGCCCCGTCACCAGCTGACCCCTGTGGTCAACCAACCGACCGGTTGTTAGTTTGGAAGGTGCTTGGCCGAGACGGAACTCGAAAGCATGGGAAGGCGACCAATGCCGATCGCTATCACTCCTGAGCATCAAGACCTGGCCGATTCGGTGCGGTCCCTGGTCGCGCGCATCGCGCCGTCCGAGGCGTTGCACGCGGCAATGGAAACCCCGATCGACAATCCCCCGCCGTACTGGCAGGCGGCGGCCGAGCAGGGCCTGCAGGGCCTGCATCTGGCCGAGTCGGTGGGCGGGCAGGGCTTCGGCATCCTCGAGTTGGCCATCGTGCTGGCCGAATTCGGCTACGGAGCGGTGCCCGGGCCCTTCGTGCCCTCGGCGATCGCGAGCGCCCTGATCTCCGCCAACGACCCGAACGCGAAGGTGCTCTCCGAGCTGGCGTCCGGCGCGGCCATCGCCGCCTACGCGCTGGACTGCTGCGGGCTGACCGCCACCCGGCACGGTCCCAACGACGAAACGCTGGTGCTGCGCGGCGAGGTGCGCGCGGTTCCCGCGGCGGCGCAGGCGTCGGTGCTGGTGCTCCCGGTCGCGATCGACAGCGGCGAGGAATGGGTGGTGCTGCGCGCCGAGGAGCTCGAGATCGAGCCCGTGAAAAGCATTGACCCGCTGCGCCCCGTCGCCCACGTGCGGGCCAACGCCGTCGAGGTCGCCGCCGACGCCGCCCTGTGCAACCTGAGCATGGCGACCGCGCACGCGCTGATGACGACGCTGCTGTCCGCCGAGGCGATCGGGGTGGCGTGCTGGGCGACGGACACCGCGTCGCAGTACGCCAAGATCCGCGAGCAGTTCGGCCGGCCGATCGGCCAGTTCCAGGCCATCAAGCACAAGTGCGCGGAGATGATCGCCGACACCGAGCGGGCCACCGCCGCGGTGTGGGACGCCGCCCGCGCCATCGACGAGGCGCGGGAAAACGATTGGGACACAGCCGGTTCCCACGTCGAGTTCGCCGCCGCCGTCGCGGCGACGCTGGCGCCCGCGGCCGCTCAGCGGTGCGCGCAGGATTGCATCCAGGTGCACGGCGGGATCGGCTTCACCTGGGAGCACGACACGAACGTGTACTACCGAAGGGCGCTGATGCTGGCCGCCTCTTTCGGCCGCGGTTCGGAGTACCCGCAGAAGGTGGTGCACACCGCCACCGGCACCGGCATGCGGACCGTCGACATCGACCTCGACCCCGACACCGAGAAACTGCGGGAGGAGATCCGAGCCGAGGTCGGCGCGCTCAAGGCGATGGAGCGCGACCAGCGCAAGGTCGCCATCGCCGAGGGCGGCTGGGCGCTGCCCTACCTGCCGAAACCATGGGGCCGCGCCGCCGGCCCGGTCGAACAGATCATCATCGCCCAGGAATTCACCGCCGGGCGGGTCAAGCGGCCGCAGATGGGCATCGCGACGTGGATCATCCCGTCGATAGTGGCCTTCGGCACCGAGGAGCAAAAGCAGCGATTCCTGCCGCCGACCTTCCGCGGCGAGATGATCTGGTGCCAGCTGTTCTCCGAGCCGGGCGCCGGCTCGGACCTCGCGGGGCTGAGCACGAAGGCGACGCGGACCGACGGCGGCTGGCGCATCACCGGCCAGAAGATCTGGACCACGGCGGCGCAGCTGTCCCAGTGGGGCGCGCTGCTGGCCAGGACGGACCCGTCGGCGCCCAAGCACAACGGAATCACCTACTTCCTGCTCGACATGCACAGCGAGGGCGTCGAGGTGAAGCCGCTGCGCGAGCTCACCGGCAACGCGATGTTCAACACCGTCTACATCGACGACGTGTTCGTGCCCGACGAATGCGTGCTCGGCGAAGTGAACCGGGGCTGGGAGGTCAGCCGCAATACCCTTACCGCGGAACGGGTTTCGATCGGCAGCAGTGAGGCGAACTTCCTGGCCACGCTGGGCCAGTTCGTCGACTTCGTTCGCGAGGGGCAGTTCGACCCGGTCGCGCAGCACCGGGCGGGCCAGTTGATCGCCGAGGGCCACGCCGCCAAGGTGCTGAACCTGCGCTCGACCCTGCTGACCTTGGCCGGCGGCGATGCCATGCCGTCGGCGGCGATCTCCAAGCTGCTGTCGATGCGCACCGGGCAGGGCTACGCCGAGTTCGCGGTGTCCTCGTTCGGCACCGACGCCGCGATCGGCGGCACGGACGAACCGGCCGGCATGTGGGGCGAATACCTGTTGGCCAGCCGCGCGACCACTATCTACGGCGGCACCTCCGAGGTGCAGTTGAACATCATCGCCGAGCGGCTGCTCGGACTGCCCCGCGATCCCTAACGCGCGCTTGCGCTTTGGCCGTGGAGAGGGCCATGCCGACCTGAGGGGTGGTCAGGCCGGCATGGGTCCCCCAAATCCCGTGGGCCGGTCAGCCTATTGTGGATCGGCACGCCAAGGCTGGCCGGTTACCACGGGAGGTGGTTCACCACCACCAGTTCCACCAGCGCCCGGGTGCCCAGAATCCGCGGTCGCCCGATACCCAACCACGGTGGCCTCCCCCGCCCCATCCGTGGCCGCCATAACCCCCGCCTGGCCGGTCCGGAATGATTCCGGGTCCACCGGGCGCGCCGTGCGGACCGGTGGTGGTGAAGCTGGTGTGGGTTCCTGGCACGGGAGCGGCGTGGGCCGCGGGGCCGGCAGCGCACAGCAGCGCCCCGGCCATCGCGGAGGCCCCGACCGCGTAGCGCAGCGGTCGTGACGAGATCATCATCGCCAACCCTTTCCAGGACCCTTTGAAATCGACGTTGAAACCAACGTTAGCCAGAAGTTTCCCGGCAAACAATGCGGCCACACCCGAATAAAGCTGTGAATTATGTAACAAATGGCAAAAGTGTTTATTTTCCTGAGTTCCATATATCAGGATATTGCCCGATACTGAATCCGGTAATGTTTCGATAACAGCTGTTAGAGAGCCATATACTGATATACGGATTTCCGTTCTTACGTATCGGCGGATCGACTGAATTACGGATAACCGAACCACTTGAGACCCCGACGGCAGCGGCGAAGAAGCGCGCCGGCCAGCTATCTCTTTACATTTGCTGGAGAACGCCGCTGGTGGGCCGGTCGCCGCGAACGCGCGCGCGGGACGTTTGGCAAGGGGGCGCGACTTACGACGCCGTCGGTGGAAGAATCAGTATTGACACACTCGCGGGCTGATTTACTGATTGGCCACTCACCGGAGGACGACCGCCGCAGTGAACTTCAACCCCAGCCACATCGGACCCGGCGCAGGCACGTTCCGAGGCCCTTCGCCGTCGGCCGGCCCGGCGGGAGACGCCGCGCCCACCGAGCGCCTCACCGGGCTCGGCCAGCAGAGCCCCCAGCGGATGGCCGGCCAGCCCGCGGCCGGCCAGGCCGGACGGGGCCAGCGGACGCGGCGCACCGTCGACCTGTCGGCGGCCACCCATCGCGCGCTGGACATCTGGCAGCGGGAGGCGGCCGACCGCCTGGGCGTCGCCCGGGTGACCGGACAAGAGGTCCTCACCGCGCTCATCGACCAGCTGCTGGTCGACCCCAAGCTCTCGGCGCAGATCACCCGCGCCATCAAGGACCGGCGCTAAGTCGCCCGACTAGTCGATTTCCATCTCACGCAGCTCGCGTTTGAGGACCTTGCCCGTCGGGTTGCGCGGCAGCTCGTCGAGGAAGATGACTTCGCGCGGCACCTTGTACCTGGCCAGCTCCTCCCGCACGTGCTTTTTGAGGGTGTCCTCGTCGACGTCGGAACCGTCCTTCTTGACCACGAAGGCGCGCAGCCGGTGGCCCCATTCCTTGTCCTCGACGCCGATCGCGGTGGCCTCGACGACATCGGGATGCCCGCTGAGACAGTCCTCGACCTCGGCGGGGAAGACGTTCTCGCCGCCGGAGACGATCATCTCGTCGTCGCGGCCGCTGACGTACAACAGCCCGTCCTCGTCGAAATAACCCACGTCGCCCGAGGACATCAGGCCGTCGACGATCTCCTTGTGACCGCCGCCGGTGTAGCCCTCGAACGGGAACGCGTTGCCGACGAAGATCCGCCCGACTTCACCCTGCGGCTTCTCCTTGCCGTTGTCGTCGAGGATCTTCACCTTCACGCCCTTGACCACCGGCCCGACCGTCGCCGCGTTCTTCTCCAGGTCCTTCGGCCCGGCGATGGTCGCGAACGCGATCTCGGTCGAGCCGTACATGTTGTAGATCACCGGACCCAGGTCCTTGAGCGCGCGGGTGGCCAGCTCGGCGCCCAACTGCGATCCCGAAATGAACACGATCTTCAGGCTCGACAAGTCCGGCTTTTTGTCCATCTTCTCGATCGCGTCGACGATCCGGGACAGCATCACCGGCACCACGACCATCGCCGTCACCTTGTACTTCTCGATGTCCTCGAGCACCAGCGGCGGCTTGAACTTACGCCGCAACACCAGGGTCGAACCGAGGAACATCGCGATGGTGCCGTGCAGGAAACCCAGGGCGTGGAACATCGGCGCGGGCAGCGAGGTCACCTCGTTGGCCTTGAACGGCACGTGGGACAGGATCCCCCCGATCGGCGCCAGCGTCGGCGGGGTGCTGCGGTTGGCCCCCTTCGGCGTGCCGGTGGTGCCGCTGGTCAGGATGATGATCGACGAGTGCTTGCTGGCCTTCGGGGCGGGGTCGGAGCTGCTGCGCTCGATCAGGTCGGCCAGCGTCTCGTCCTTGCTGCCCGACGGCTCGTCGGCGTCGGGGTTGGTGCCCAGCGCGCGCAGGAAGCCCAGTTCCGGCTCGGCCTTGCTGACGGCCTTGGTGTACTCGTCGTCATAGATGATCAGCTTGGCGCCCTCGCGCTCGGACACCTCCTTGATCTGCGGCCCGGAGAACTCGCTGTTGAGCAGGATGATGCGGGCGCCGACCCGGGCCGCCCCGAAGTAGGCGATCAGGAACCAGCGGGTGTTGCGGGCGAGGATCGCGATACCGTCACCGCCCTTGACGCCCATCTCGATGAGGCCGTTCGCCACCGCGTGGGCGGCCTCGTCGAGCTCTTTGAAGCTGAACTCGCCGTCCTCGTCGATGCAGGCGGCCCGGTCGGGATGGCGTCGGGCGTTGAGCGACGGCAGCATGCCGAACTCGCCCCACTTGTAGATGTCGTTGGCCATGGCCGCGTAGTTCTGCGGCGGCTCCAGCCGGAACGCGCCCGCCTCGAAGATCTTCCGCACGTAGTGCAGTTCGGCCGAGCCGCGCTCCAAGTACTGCTGAACCTTGGCAACTGCCTGCCCCGGCAGGCCGATCAGATTAGGCATGAATCCCACCCTATGTGACGTCCGTCGCAATACCAGGGGTATGTACCCATCGACTTACGATGATGAACATGGGCCCGGTTTCGCTGGATGTGGCCGGGCATCGCGTGACCATCACCCATCCCGACAAGGTGGTGTTCGAGACGCACGGGGACGCCGGGCCGCGGACCAAGCTTGACCTGGTCCGCTACTACCTGTCCGTCGCCGACGGGGCCCTGCGCGGCGTCGCCGGGCGGCCGATGATCCTCAAACGCTTCGTCAAGGGCATCGCGCAAGAGGCCGTGTTCCAGAAGCGCGCGCCGCAGAACCGGCCCGACTTCGTGGACGTCGCCGAACTGCGCTACGCCCGGGGAACGTCCGCCGCGGAGGCCGTCATCCACGACGCCGCCGGCCTGGCCTGGGCGATCAACCTGGGCTGCGTCGACCTCAACCCGCATCCGGTGCTGGCCGAGGACCTCGACCACCCCGACGAACTGCGGGTCGACCTGGATCCGATGCCCGGGGTCTCCTGGGAACGCATCGTCGACGTCGCCCTGGTGGCGCGCGAGGTGCTCGAGGACTACGGCCTGGTCGCCTGGCCGAAGACGTCGGGTTCGCGCGGCTTTCACATCTACGCCCGGATCGCCCCGCGGTGGGAGTTCCGGCAGGTGCGGCTGGCCGCCCAGACCGTGGCCCGCGAGGTCGAGCGGCGGATCCCCGGCGCGGCAACCAGCCGCTGGTGGAAGGAGGAGCGCGGCGAAGAAGTGTTCGTCGACTTCAACCAGAACGCCAAGGACCGCACGGTCGCGTCCGCGTACTCGGTGCGGGCGACGCCGGACGCCCGGGTGTCGACGCCGCTGCGGTGGGACGAAGTCACCGAGCGCCGCCCCGAGGAGTTCACCATCGACACGGTGCCTGAGCGGTTCGCCGCTCTGGGCGACCCGTGGGAGGGCATGGACGACGCCGTCGGTGACCTGAACCGGCTGCTGGTGCTGGCCGAGGAGATGGGCCCCCCGGAGCGCGCGCCCAGGGGATCCGGCGGCAGCAGCGCCGGGCGGCGCCGGTCGGTGATGCCGCTTATCGAGATCGCCCGCACCAAGACCAAGGACGAGGCGCTGGCCGCGCTGGACACCTGGCGCGGCCGCTACCCGGAGGCGTCGGGCCTGCTGCAGCCGGCCGACGTCCTGGTCGACGGCATGCGCGGGCCTAGTTCGATCTGGTACCGGATCCGGATCAACCTGCAGCACGTGCCGGCCGACCGGCGGCCTCCGCAGGAAGACCTGATCGCCGACTACAGCCCTTGGGAGGGTTACGGCGGCCGGCAGCGCCCGTGAGGCCGCGCTACACCCCGGCCCGCGCCAGAGCGTTGGAGCCGCTCTTCTTGCGCAGGTAGCAGTACCAGGTCACCACCAGCAGGCCGAGGAAGAAGGCCACGTAGAACCGCAGCGCAGGTTCGATGCTGCCGAATTGGGCCTTCGACCAGGCGTAGGCCAGCGGCACGACGAACCCGCCGAAGGCGCCGATCGACGAGATCACGCCCAGCGCGCCCGCGGCCTGGCGGCGCATGTGCACCATGGTGTCGGCATCGCCGCCGGCGAGCTCGCCCTTGATCATGAAGATCCGGGAGATCATCCGGTAGGTCGAGCCGTTGCCGATGCCGGTCGCGACGAACAAGAACATGAAGCTGGCGAAGAACAACGGCAGGTTCCTGGCGTGCACCGACCACAGCGCCGCCGAGGCGCCCGCGGCCAGCATGACGAAGCTGGCCGCGGTGATGCGCGCCCCGCCGATCCGGTCGGCCAGCCTCCCACCCACGGGCCGGATCACCGACCCGATGCAGGCGCCTAGGAAGGCCCAGGTCAGGGCGATGTCGCCGCGGCCGAACACCGTCTTGAGCAGGGTCGGGAAGGCCGCCGAGTAGCCGATGAACGAGCCGAACGTGCCGATGTAGAGCAGCGACATCACCCAGGTGTCGGGGTGGCGCAGCGACTGCCAGACCGGCTTCACGTCGGCCTTGGCCTCGGACAGGTTGTTCATGAACAGGAAGGCGCACACCGCGGCCACCACGGCCAGCGGCACGTAGAACAGGCCGGCGCGCGAGAGCGCCACCCCGCCCCCCGCGACGACGATCGGCGGGATGATCTTCTGCACCACGGCCACCCCGATGTTGCCGCCGGCCGCGTTGAGGCCCAGCGCCCAGCCCTTCTCCTTCTCCGGGTAGAAGAAGGAGATGTTGGCCATCGACGAGGCGAAGTTGCCGCCGCCGAAGCCCGCGGTCGCGGCGATCGCGACCAGCACGCCGAACGACAGCCCGGGATGGCCGACCGCCCAGGCCAGCAGCGCGCACGGGATCAACAGCAGGGCCGCCGAGATGGTGGTCCAGTTGCGGCCACCGAACAGCGGGACCGCGAACGTGTAGGGCAGGCGCAGGAAGGCGCCCACCCCGCTGGGCACGGCGACCAGGCACAGCGCCTGGCTCGCGGACAGCGCCCAGCCGGACGCCGACGGGTGCCCGTGGGCGCCGGCGGTCATGTGGACGACGACGATGCTCCACAGCATCCACACGCTGAACCCGACGTGCTCGGCGAAGATCGAGAAGATCAGGTTGCGGCGGGCGATCGGCTTGCCGGTGGTCGCCCAGAACTCGGGGTCGTCGGGGCGCCAGTCGTCGATCCAGTGCCCGCCGCGGTGCGGTGGGCGCTCGGGCGCGGGGGCAAGGACCGGCGTGGTCGGCTCTGCGGAGGTCGTCATGGTCACGGTCCCGACGCTAGGAAAGGACTGTTACCGGTCTGCGTGGGCGCAGTTACGCCGGAGATACGTGGATCTCGCAGCGGCCATTCGCCCGTTGTCAGAACTTTTTGGCCCCGCGATGCGGGAGAATTGCCGCATGCAGGCGACTGACCAGCGGCTCGGGCTGCGGGAACGCAAGAAAATCAAGACCCGCCACGCCCTGCGGCGCGAGGCGTTCCGCCTGTTCGACGCGAACGGTTACGCCGCCACCACGGTCGAGCAGATCGCCGAGGCCGCCGAGGTGTCACCCAGCACGTTCTTCCGGTACTTCGGGTCCAAGGAATCGCTGCTGCTCGCCGACGACCTCGATCCGCTGATCCTGGCGGCGTTCGACGCCCAGCCGCCCGAGCTGTCACCGAGCCAGGCCATCCGGCGGGCCTACGCCACCACCATGGCCGGCCTGTCCCCCGAGCAACTCGAGTTCGAGAACACCCGCCAGCGGCTGATCTTCTCGATACCCGAACTCAAGGCCGCCCTCTACGACGAGTACTACCGCACCGTCAACGTCATGGCGGAGGCGATCGGTCGCCGAATAGGCCGTAGCGCAACCGATTTCGAGGTTCGGGTGTTCGTCGGCGCGATGGTCGGCGCCATGATGGCGGCCTTCGACAGCGCGCCGAAAACGGCCGACACCATCTATCGGGCCCTGGACTTCCTGGATGCCGGCATGCCGCTGGATTGAGCGGCGCAACCGCGCGGCGACGGGCGCTGCGGGCGCGTGACGCGCTAATCTCACGCGATGCGCCACGGTTGGAATCGACGGGGATTCTTGCAGCTCGCGGGGGCTGCGGCGGTCGCCGGGGTCACCGGCGCGACGGCCGCGTGCTCGTCGGGCAAACCGCCCTCGGACACCTCCGGTGGCAAAGCCGTGACGATCAACCACCTCTTCGGCCAGACCGTCATCAAGGAACCGCCCAAGCGCGTGGTCAGCGCCGGCTATACCGAGCAGGACGACCTGCTCGCGGTCGGGGTGGTGCCGATCGCGGTGACCAACTGGTTCGGCGATCAACCGTTCGCGGTGTGGCCGTGGGCCCAGCCCAAGCTCGGCGGCGCGCAGCCGGTGGTGCTCAACCTCGACAACGGGATCCCGGTCGACCAGATCGCCGGCCTCAAACCGGACCTGATCGTCGCCGTCAACGCGGGGGTGGACGCCGACACCTACAAGAAGCTGTCCGCGATCGCCCCGACCGTGCCGCAGTCGGACGGCGACGCCTTCTTCGAACCCTGGAAGGAGCAGGCCACCACCATCGGCCAGGCGGTATTCCAGGCCGACCAGATGAAGTCGCAGATCGCCGCCGTCGACCAGAAGTTCACCGCGGTCGGCAAGGAACACCCGGTCTGGACGGGCAAGAAGGCGTTGCTGATGGAGGGCACGCTGTGGCAGGGCACCGTCGTCGCGACCATGGCCGGCTGGCGCACGGACTTCCTCAACCAGATGGGTCTCGTGATCGCCGACAGCATCAGGCCTTTCGGCACCGACCACCGCGCCGTCATCCCGCGCGATCACGTCAAGGCGGTGCTCGATTCCGCCGATGTGATCATCTGGACGACCGAGAGCCCGGACGACCAGAAGGCGTTGCTCGCCGACCCCGACGTGGCGGCGGCACAGGCCACCGCGCAGTACCGGCACATCTTCACCACCAAGGAGCAGGCCGGCGCGATCGCCTTTTCCTCGCCCCTGAGCTACCAACTGGTCGCCGATCAACTGCCGCCGCTGATCTACAAAATCCTCGGTTAGATCGCCTGAGCGCCAGTGGCGTTTGAACGTTTGCTAAGGCACCTCTGGCAGTGTTCGAAAATCCCTCGCTCGCCCCTCGCCCGCCCCGCGATGGGGAGGTTACCGTCGAGTATGAGCGTGACCGACCTTACCGACAACGTGTCCAAGGGACTGCCGACGGAACTGGTCGGCAACACGGTTCTGGACTTCGGCGACAGCGCGCTGCTGCTGCAATGCGGCAGCACCGCCGAGGTATTGGCGTGGGCGGCGCAGTTGCGCGAGGCGGCGTTGCCGGGCGTCGTCGACATCGTCCCGGCCGCCCGGACGGTTCTGGTGAAGCTGGACTCCCCGCGGCGCCAAGGCGTGATCCGTCAGCGGCTGCGCAAGATGCGGGTGGCCGCCGGGGACGCCCCCCAGCCGGATCGGCGCGCCGACGTCGTCATCGACGTGGTCTACGACGGCCCGGATCTCGCCGAGGTCGCCGAGGTCACCGGGCTGACCACCGCGCAGGTGATCGACGCCCACACCGGTTCGTTGTGGCGGGTCGGATTCAGCGGGTTCGCCCCGGGT
The DNA here is from genome assembly GCF_001666915.1 of Mycobacterium sp. E3339. Taxonomy (NCBI): domain Bacteria; kingdom Bacillati; phylum Actinomycetota; class Actinomycetes; order Mycobacteriales; family Mycobacteriaceae; genus Mycobacterium; species Mycobacterium sp. E3339. Next base: position 20,614 of record NZ_LZIZ01000038.1, read on the forward strand.
TTCGCGTATCTGGTCGACGGTGACGCGCGCCTGCGGGTGCCGCGCCGTTCGGAGCCGCGCACCGCGGTGCCCGCCGGCTCGGTGGGACTGGCCGGCGAATTCAGCGCGGTCTACCCGCGTAGGTCGCCCGGCGGCTGGCAACTGATCGGCCGCACCGACGCCGTCCTGTGGGACATCGAGCGGCCCGACCCCGCGCTGCTGACGCAGGGCATGTGGGTTCAATTCCGGGCCGTCTGAGCAAGGAGATCGCCGTGATAACCCTCGAGATCCTTCGCACCGGACCGCTCGCCCTCGTCCAGGACCTGGGCCGGCCCGGGCTCGCCCACCTCGGCGTGAGCCGGTCCGGGGCCGCCGACCGCCGCGCCCATCAACTGGCCAACCGGCTGGTGGCCAACCCCACCGACCGCGCCACCGTCGAGGTGACCTTCGGCGGTTTCGCGGCCCGGGTCCGCGGCGGGGGCATCGACGTCGCGGTCACCGGGGCCGACACCGACCCGACCGTCGACGGAATCAAGTTCGGCACCAACAGCATTCAGCATGTCCGCGACGGCCAGGTGATCACCCTGGGCACGCCCCGCGCCGGGCTGCGAACCTACCTGGCGGTGCGGGGCGGTATCGGCGTGCAGCCGGTGCTGGGCTCGCGCAGCTACGACGTGATGTCCGCCATCGGCCCGGCGCCGCTGCGGGCCGGAGATCGGCTCCCCGTCGGGGAGCACACCCCGGACTACCCCGAACTGGACCAGGCCCCGGTGGCCGCGATCACCGGCAGCGTGGTCGAGCTGGCGGTGGTGCCCGGCCCGCGTGACGATTGGTTCGTCGACCCCGATCTGTTGGTGCACAACGATTGGGTGGCGTCCGATCGCAGCGACCGGGTGGGGATGCGACTGCTCGGCCGCCCGCTGCAGTACTGCTACCCGGACCGGCAGCTGCCCAGCGAGGGTGCCACCCGCGGCGCAATTCAGGTGCCGCCCAACGGCTTACCGGTCATCCTGGGACCCGACCATCCCGTCACCGGCGGCTACCCCGTGGTGGGTGTGGTGATCGACGAGGACATCGACAAAATCGCCCAGGTGCGTCCCGGGCAGTCGGTGCGCCTGCACTGGTCCCGCCCGAGGATTTTGGTGGGCGCCCATGCGCAGTCCGGCGCCGCGGACTGGCCGTTCTCGTAGGCCTCGCCCGAGGGCATGTAGTCCAGCTCACACGCAGTTGCGGATCCGGGGTCGAATCACGTTGATCGGGACGTGATTTCACCATGTTCGGTCTACAGGGACTTACCAGATAACTGGTAATCAACTAACAGCCGATTTTCGCCCGTTTGAGTTGACCCGTCCCCGGTCCGAATGTGAGCATCGAAATACACCGCGGGGCATGCCTCTTCGTTCGGCGCGCCCGCATGCAGACCAGTTCCCAACGCGCGCAGTCGAATTCATGCACCCCAGCGCGGTCGACGAAAGGTGACTATCGGATGGCCCGCAATCACAGCATCGCGGACTGGAATCCGGAGGACACGGGGGCTTGGGAGGCCGGTGACAAGAAGATCGCCCGCCGCAACCTGCTGTGCACCATCGCCGGCGACCACGTCGCCTTTTCGGTCTGGACGCTGTGGCCGGTCATGGCGCTGTTCATGCCGGCGCACGTCTACGGTTTGTCCGCCGGCGACAAGCTGCTGCTGGGCGCAGTCGCCACGCTGGTCGGTGGCCTGGCCCGGATCCCCTACACCCTGGGCATCGCCGCCTTCGGCGGCCGCAACTGGACCGTCTTCTCGGCCTTCGTGCTGTTGATTCCGACGGCGGGCACCATCGTGTTGTTGGCCAATCCCGGGCTGCCGCTGTGGCCCTTCGTGGTCTGCGCCGCGCTGACCGGCCTGGGCGGCGGCAACTACGCGGCCTCGCTCGCCAACGTGAACGTCTTCTACCCGCAGCGGCTCAAGGGCTCGGCGCTGGCCGTCAACGCCGGCGTGGGCAACCTCGGGGTGGCGGTGATCCAACTGGTCGCGTTGTTGGTGCTCGCCACGGCCGGGCACGAGGCGCCGTACTGGGTGTGTGCGGTGTATCTGCTGGCGCTCGCCGTGGTGGGCGTCGCGGCCGCGCTGTTCATGGACAACGTCGGCCACGGCACCGAGCTGAACACGATGCGCTCGATCCTGTTCGAGCGCGACACCTACGTCATCTCCCTGCTCTACATCTGCACGTTCGGCTCCTGGATCGGGTTTTCCTTCGCCTTCGGTCAGGTGATGCAGGTCAACTTCCTCGCCCACGGCGAAAGCGCCAGGCATGCCGCCCTGCACGCCGCGCAGGTGGCCTTCCTCGGCCCACTGCTAGGCTCACTGGCCCGGATCTACGGTGGCCGGCTGGCCGACCGCAAGGGCGGCAGCCGGGTCACGCTCGCCGTGCTCGCCGGCATGACCCTGGGCGCCGGATTACTGGTCGGCATCAGCACTTTCGACGATCGCGCGGCGCACTCGACCAGCGTGGCCGGTTACGTCGCCGGCTTCATGGTGCTGTTCATCCTGTCCGGGATGGGCAACGGTTCGGTGTTCAAGCTGATCCCCTCGGTCTACGAGGTGCGCAGCCGCGCCCTGGAGATGAGCGAGGCGCAGCGGCGGCACTGGGCGCGCGCGAGGTCCGGGTCGTTGATCGGTGTCTGCTCCGCGGTCGGCGCCCTCGGCGGCGTGGGCATCAACCTCGCGCTGCGCCAGTCCTACCTGGCCACCGGGACCGGGACGTCGGCGTACTGGGCGTTCCTGGCCTCCTATGTCGTCTCCGCGATCGTCACCTGGGCGGTGTACGTGCGGCGCCCGCGGCTGCCCGCCGTGGCTCACGGTGACACGGCCGCCGCGCTGGCCCGGGTGTGAGCGTGGCCTCACGGTGGGCAATGCGCAAGCAATTGCCAGGTAACGAGACCGAAATCTGACAGGCATACACAGGAAATATGGGCCAGCCCGACTCCCCGCCGCTGACCGGTTACCGCATCGCGGTGACCTCGAGTCGGCGCTCCGAGGAGCTCTGCGCGCTGCTCAGCCGCCAGGGTGCCGAGGTGTGCAGCGCGCCCGCGATCAACATGATCGCGCTGCCCGACGACGACGAACTGCACCGTAACACCGAGGCGTTGATCGCCGAGCCCCCCGACATCCTGGTCGCGCACACCGGCATAGGGTTTCGCGGCTGGCTGGCCGCGGCCGAGGGGTGGGGGCTGGTCAGCCCGCTGCTCAACGCACTGTCGTCCGCCCGGATCGTCTCGCGCGGCCCCAAGGCGACCGGCGCGCTGCGCGCCGCCGGCCTGCACGAGGAGTGGTCGCCGGAATCGGAGTCCTCGCAGGAGGTGCTGGAATACCTGCTCCGCTCGGGCGTGGCCGGGCAGCGGGTGGCCGTCCAGCTGCACGGCGCCGCCGACGCGTGGGACCCCTTCCCCGAATTCCTGGGCGGATTGCGCCTGGCCGGCGCCGAAGTGGTGCCCGTCCGGGTGTATCGGTGGAAGCCAACGCCGTTGGGCGGCACGTTCGATCAGCTCGTGATGGGGATCGCGGGGCGGCAGTTCGACGCCGTCACCTTCACCTCGGCGCCCGCGGCCGCGGCGGTGCTGGAGCGCAGCCGTGAGCTCGACGTCGAAGACCAGCTGCTGGGGGCGCTGCGCAGCGACGTGCACGCGATGTGCGTCGGCCCCGTGACGTCCAAGCCGCTGATCCGGAAGGGTGTGCCGACCTCATCGCCCGAACGAATGCGGTTGGGCGCCTTGGCCCGTCACGTCGCCGAGGAGCTGCCGCTGCTCGGTTCGTGCACCGTGCGGGCGGCCGGTCACACGGTCGACATCCGAGGCACGTGCGTGCTGGTGGACGGCTCGATCAAGGTGCTCTCGCCGTCCGGCATGGGGATATTGCGCGAGTTGGCGAAACGCCCGGGCGACGTTGTGGCGCGCGGTGACCTGCTGCGGGCGCTGCCCGGCAACAGCAACGACCCACACGCCGTCGACACCGCCGTGCTGCGGCTGCGAACGGCATTGGGCGACAAGAACATCGTCGCAACCGTGGTCAAGCGGGGCTACCGGCTGGCCACCGAACAACGGGTGGACGCGGCATGGCGCTGATCCTGGTCGCGCACGGCACCCGCCGGCCCGAGGGTGTGCGACAACTCGAAGAGCTTGCCGCGCAAGCGAGTTCGTTGACCAGCCGACCGGTAGAAGTCGCGTTCGTCGACGTGTTGGGCCCCACGCCCGGCGAGGTGCTGTCCCGGGTGCGGGCGACGGGCCGGCCCGCCATCGTGCTGCCGGCGTTTCTGTCGCGCGGCTACCACGTCCGCGCCGACCTGCCGGCCCACGTCGAGCAGAGCGGGCACCCCGAGGTCATCGTCACGCCGGCGCTCGGCCCGAGCGGTCAGATCGCCCGGATCGTCGGCGACCAGTTGGTCAAATGCGGTTGGCGACCGGGTGATTCGGTGATCCTCGCCGCGGCGGGCACGTCGGACCCCCAGGCGCGCGCCGATCTGCACACCACCGCGACGCTGGTGTCCGCGCTCACCGGGTCACGGGTGAGCCTCGCTTTCGCCGCCACCGGCGGCCCGCGGCTGCCCGAGGCGGTGGACCAGGCCAGGCACCGGGCGCGCGGCGACGCGCGCGTGGTGGTGGCCTCCTACCTGCTGGCCGACGGCCTGTTCCAGGAGCGGCTGCACGCCTGCGGCGCCGATCTGGTCAGCCGTCCGCTGGGCACCCATCCCGGCCTGGCGCGGCTGATCGCCAATCGTTTCCGCCGGGCCATGCCGCCGGTCCTGGCCCCCACCGCGCGGCACGCGTCGCGCCGATCGAGCGCGCAGCGCTTGGTCCACGGCCGGGCCTTGCGGCCGAATTCGGCGGCCTGACTGCGTTGACGCGAAGGCGCGCCGACGACCGGCGGCGCTTGATCTTTGGTCGGATTCCGACGATCCTGGCAGCATGCCCCGTCGCGAAGAGCCGTCGCGTGGGCTCCTTGACCCGGTCGCCAAGATGCTGCGGTTGCCGTTCGGCACACCGGAATTCATCGACCGGATCGTCACCGGCGGGGCCAACCAGGTGGGCCGGCAGACGCTGCGCATGCTGATCACCACCTGGGACGCCGCGGGCGGCGGCCCCTTCGCCGCGAGCGCGATCGCTTCCACCGGGATGGCCAAGACCGCCGAAACCGTGCAATCCATGTTCATCGGACCGGTTTTCGGCCCGCTGCTCAAGGTGCTCGGCGCCGACAAGGCCGCCACCCGGGCGTCGCTGTGCGCCTCGCAACTGGTCGGCCTCGGCATCATGCGCTACGGCATCCGCTCCGAGCCGCTGCACTCGATGTCCGTCGACGCGATCGTCGACGCCATCGGCCCGACGATGCAGCGCTATCTCGTCGGCGACATCACCCGCTAGGCGGCGAAGCGGCCGACCTGAACGAATCCGTCGGCGGTGACGCGCGCCGGGTACACCGGCACCGAGAAGTTCGGATCGTCCATGCAGGAACCGTCTTCCAACGAGAAGGCCTGCTTGAGGATCGGCGATTGCACCGCCACCCGGCCCCCGCGGTCGCCCACGATCCCGCGCGACAGCACCGCCGCGCCGGAGAACGGGTCGACGTTGCCCACCGCGCACACCGAGCCGTCGTCCAGCCGGAACAACGCCGCCTGGGAGCCGTCGTCGAGCAGCACGCCGACGCCCCGGCCCGGGATGAGACGGTCGTACTCGCAGGCCGTCGTCCACACCGCAATGTCGTTGAGAAGTGTCATGATTGATCTCCAGCTCCCGTACGGATCTTCGGCATGCCAATGGACACAGGGATTTTGCGCCCCGCGTGTTCGGTGAATTCCACGGTGGAATCGATTTCGTCCGGGGCGTTGACGAACGAGACGAACCGCGACAACTTGTCCGGGTCGTCGAGCACGCCCTTCCATTCACACTTGTAGTTCTGCACGTGCCGCTCCATGGCGGCCTCGAATTCCGCGGCCAGCCCCAGCGAGTCCTCGCACACGACCTCCCGCACGTGGTCGAGGCCGCCCTCGAGGGAATCGACCCACGGCGCCGTGCGCTGCAGCCGGTCCGCGGTGCGGATGTAGTACATGACGAACCGATCGACGTAGCGCACCAGCGTCTCGGTGTCCAGGTCGCTGGCCAACAACTGCGCGTGCTTGGGCGTCATGCCGCCGTTGCCGCCGACGTAGAGGTTCCAACCCTTTTCGGTGGCGATGACGCCGACGTCCTTGGACCGCGCCTCCGCACACTCCCGGGCGCAACCCGAAACGCCCATCTTGATCTTGTGCGGCGCCCGCAGGCCCCGGTAGCGCAGCTCCAGGTCGATGGCCAGCTGCACCGAATCCTGCTGACCGTAGCGGCACCAGTCGGTGCCGACGCAGCTCTTGACCGTGCGCAGCGCCTTGCCGTAGGCGTGGCCGGATTCCATCCCGCCGTCGACCAGCCGACGCCAGATCTCCGGCAGCTGGTCCACCCGGGCGCCGAACATGTCGATGCGCTGGCCGCCGGTGATCTTGGTGTAGAGGCCGAAGTCCTGGGCGATCTGCCCGATCAGGATCAGGTGCTCCGGCTTGATGTCACCACCGGGGACCCGCGGCACCACGGAGTAGCTGCCGTTCTTCTGGATGTTGGCCAGGAAGTGGTCGTTGGAGTCCTGCAGCGAGGCCTGCTCGCCGGAGAGAATGTGCTCCGAACCGGTGGAGGCCAGGATGGAGGCGACCACGGGTTTGCAGATGTCGCAACCCTTTCCGCGGCCGAAGCGCTCCAGCAGGCCGGAGAAGGTGCGGATCTCGGTGGCCGAGATGATCTCGAACAGCTCCGCGCGCGACTGGCTGAAGTGCTCGCACAGCGCCTTGGACTGTTCGACGCCCTCGGCCTCCAGCAGCTGCTTGAGCAGGGGCACGCACGAACCGCACGACGTGCCGGCCGCCGTGCACGACTTCAGCGACGGGACGTCGGCGCAGCCGTCGGCGATCGCGCACTTCAGGTCGCCCTTGGTCACGTTGTTGCACGAACAGATCTGCGCGTTGTCCGGCAGCGCCCCGATTCCCAGCGCCGGCGCGTCGCCGGAAACGGGGGCGATCAGCGCGAGCGGATCCTCCGGCAGCTCGCTGCCGACCATCGGCCGCAACACCCCGTACGACGAGGCATCGCCCACCAGGACGCCGCCCAGCAGGGTCTTGGCGTCGTCGGAGAGCACCAGCTTGGCGTAGGTTCGCTTGACCGCGTCGTTGATGGCGACCTCGAGGCAGTTCTCGGTCACCCCCATCGCGTCGCCGAAGCTGGCGACGTCGACACCGAGCAGCTTCAGCTTGGTCGACAGGTCCGCCTCGCCGAATTCCGCGGCGCCGTCCAACAACCGGTCGGCCACCACCTCGGCAGAGGTGTAACCGGGCCCCACCAGGCCGTAGCAGCGGCCACCGATCGCGGCGACCTCACCGATCGCATAGATGTCGGGATCGCTTGTGCGGCAAGCTAAGTCGGTGAGCACACCGCCGCGCTCGGCGAGCGCCAGGCCGGCCTGACGGGCCAGCTCGTCGCGCGGGCGGATGCCGGCCGCGAAGATGACCAGCCCGGCGTCGACGACCTCGCCGTCGCTCAGCCGCACCCGCACCGACGACACCCCGTCCGAGTGGTCGATCGCCTCGATCGACTCGGTGCCCGTGCCCACGTGCACCTCGATGCCCAGGTCGCCGATCATCTTGGCCAGCAGCGCGCCGCCACCCTCGTCGATCTGTTGGGCCATCAGCCGCGGCATCATCTCGACGACGTGCGTTTGTAAACCGAACTGGCGCAATGCATTAGCGGCTTCCAGCCCCAGCAGCCCACCGCCGATGACCACGCCCGCCGGGGTACGGCCGGCCGCCACGGTGCGCTGGGCGTCGGCCCGGATGGCGTCGAGGTCGTCGAGGGTGCGATAGACGTGGCACGCGGCCAGCTCGTGGCCGGGCACCGGCGGAACGAACGCGTAGGAACCGGTGGCCAGCACCAGCGCGTCGTAACCGTGCCGCTGCCCGTCGGCCGTCAGCACCGACTTCGCTTCCCGGTCGATCTCGGTGACGCGGGTGTTCAAGACCAACCGCACCCGCTCGTCACCCGCGTAGTCGTTGCCCGGCAGCGCCAGCAGCTTGCGATCCCAGCTCTCGGTGTACGAGGTCAGCCCCACCCGGTCGTAAGCCGCGTCGGCCTCCTCGGCGAAAACCGTTATGCGCCAAGATCCCTCGGTGTCGCGCGCCCTGAGCGCCTCGACAAACCGGTGCCCCACCATGCCGTGCCCGACTACGACGATGTGACGGCCCGCACAGTGCGCACGCGAAATCCCGTCTGCAGCCATGGGTTTGAGGTTAGCGGCCGGAAATTACCGCGATTTCGCCCAATGTGACGGTCCTATGACGAGGATCTCACAACTCACAGGGAGCCCTGTGAATATTCGTTCGCCCACGGCGAACGCCTAGGTGGAACTTTAGCGTGGTCGACTCATGTTTGAACCTATAGCCGGCCGGAAGGGCGCCGGACACAGCAGATCCACAACAAAGCTCAAGGAAGTACAAGGAGATCGCCATGAGTAACCTCGCACTGTGGTCGCGACCGGCCTGGGACACCGACCGGTGGCTGCGCGACTTCTTCGGCCCCGCCGCCGCATCGGACTGGAACAAGCCGGTGACCAGCGGATTCAACCCCGCCGCGGAGGTCGTCAAGGACGGCGAGGACGCGGTCGTACGCGTCGAACTGCCGGGTGTTGACGTCGACAAGGACGTCAACGTCGAGGTCGACCGCGGCCGACTCGTCATCCACGGCGAACGCCGGGACGAGCACGCCGACGAGAAGGACGGACGCACCCTGCGTGAGGTCCGGTACGGATCATTCCGCCGATCGTTCGCCCTGCCCGCCCACGTCACCGGGGAAGCCATCACGGCCTCCTACGACGCCGGGGTGCTGACCGTGCGGGTCACCGGCGCGTACGCCGGAAACCAGCCGCAGCGGATCGCGATCACCAAGTAATAGGTGGGCAACGAACCGGCGGGGTCACCGACCCCGCCGGATTCGCCTGTCCCACAATGGTTTCCGCAGGGCTAGGCCCAGCGGGCCAGCAACTCGTTGGCCCGGGAGGCCAGCGCCGCCTGCAAGAACGGGGCGAAGCTGATCCTGGCGACACCCAGCGGCCCGAACGACGCCGGGTCGTCCTGGTCGGGCAGCGCGATCGCGTTGACCGGAAGCGGCAGCTCTGCGGCCAAGCGCCGCAACGTCTCCGGGTCGTGGCGGCCCACCGGGTACAGCACGTCGGCCCCCGCGGCCGCCGCCAGCGCCAACCGGTCCACCGCGCGCTCGACGCGATCCGCCGGGTCGCCGTCCTGGCGCAGGAACAGATCGGTCCGTGCGTTGATCACGACATGCACCCCGGCCGCGTCGGCGGCCGACCGCAGCGCACCGACCAATTCGGCGTGCTCGCCGGCGGATCGCAGGCGCTTCCCCTCCGAGTGGACGGTGTCCTCGACGTTGAGCCCCACCGCGCCCACGCTCAACAATCCCTCGATCAGCCGCTCGGCCGCGAGCCCGTACCCGGATTCGATGTCCACCGACACCGGAACGCCGACCGCGGCGGTGATCTGAGCGACCCGGGCCAGCACGTCGTCGAACGACATGCCCTCGCCGTCCGGCTTGCCGATGGAATCGGCCAGCGGGTGGCTGCCCACGGTGAGCGCGGCGAAGCCGGCGCCGGTGGCGAGGCGGGCCGACCAGGCATCCCACACCGTCGGCAGGATCACCGGGTCGCCCGGGCGGTGCAGGGCGAGTAGCGCGGTGGCGCGGTCGGCGGCGGTGTGGCCTGTCATGCGTCCGACATTAGGCCGCCGCGGTGGCTACTATCGGGGGCGTACTGTGATCCGCAACACCGTCTGCCCCTGAAAACTAAGTAGGAGATCCGTTGAGCACCGCGACTGAACTCGCCGAACTTCACGACCTCATCGGCGGCCTGCGGCGGTGCGTGGGCTCCCTGAAGAGTCGCTACGGCGACAGCCCGGCGATGCGGCGCATCGTCATCGACGCCGACCGGATCATCTCCGACGTCGAAATGCTCGACACCGACATAGCGGAGTTGGACCTGGCGCGCGCCACCGTGCAGCAGTCCGGCGAGAAGATCGTCATTCCCGACACCCAGTACGACAGCGAATTCTGGCGCGATGTCGACGACGAGGGTGTCGGGGGTCACAACCGGTCCTGACAACCTCGAATAACCCAAGCCCCCCGGAAATGAGGGGGTCCTCTCTGTGTACCCTTCGACCAACAGCCCGTTCGAAGAGGAACACTAGATGAGCGCACCCACGGCGAACCGTCCTGCGTCAGGTGTCTTTTCACCCACGCGCGCCCGCATCCCGCAACGGACCCTACGCACCGACCGGTGGTGGATGTCGCCGCTGCGGATCGATTTGGGCTTCGCCGCGTTCCTGATCTACGCGACCGCGCGCGCGTTCCAGCAGGATTACTTCTTCGTTCCTAAGTACCACTACCTCACGCCCTTCTACTCGCCCTGCGTGAGCAAGGCCTGCGGCGAGGCCGGCGACTTCTGGCCCCAGATCCTGCCCGACGTGTGGTGGTTGCCGTACGCGGCGCTGACGCTGCCGTTCCTGCTGCTGTTCCGGCTCACCTGCTACTACTACCGCGGCGCCTACTACCGCACGGTGTGGCAGTCGCCCAGCGCCTGCGCCGTCGCCGAACCACGGGTCCACTACACCGGCGAGACCCGGTTCCCGCTGATCATCCAGAACAGCCACCGGTACTTCTTCTACATCGCCGGCATCATCTCGGTGATCAACACCTACGACGCGATCATCGGTTTCCACTCCGACTCCGGCCCGCACGGCTTCGGGTTCGGGTTGGGCAACCTGATCATGGTGGGCAACGTCATCATGCTGTGGATCTACACGCTGTCGTGCCATTCCTGCCGGCACGTGACGGGCGGGCGGCTCAAGCACTTCTCCAAGCACCCTGTGCGGTACTGGATCTGGACCCAGGTCAGCAACATCAACACCCGGCACAAGATGTACGCCTGGATCACGCTGGGCACCCTGATGCTCACCGATTTCTACATCGCGCTGGTGGCCAGCAACACGATTCCTGACCTGAGATTTGTTGGCTGAAAAGCGATTCGAAGAACAATCAGACGTAGCTAGCGAGGGTTTCCATGGTTGAGGTCGAACGGCATGCCTACGACGTAGTCGTCATCGGTGCCGGCGGCGCGGGGCTGCGTGCGGTCATCGAGGCGCGGGAACGCGGCCTCAAGGTCGCGGTGGTGTGCAAGTCGCTGTTCGGCAAGGCCCACACGGTCATGGCCGAGGGCGGCTGCGCGGCGTCGATGGGCAACACCAACCCGAAAGACAACTGGAAGACCCACTTCGGCGACACGATGCGTGGTGGGAAGTTCCTGAACAACTGGCGGATGGCCGAGCTGCACGCCAAGGAGGCCCCGGACCGCGTCTGGGAGCTGGAAACCTATGGCGCACTGTTCGATCGCCTCAAGGACGGCAAGATCAGCCAGCGCAACTTCGGCGGGCACACCTACCCGCGGCTGGCGCACGTCGGTGACCGCACCGGCCTCGAGCTGATCCGCACCATGCAGCAGAAGATCGTTTCGCTGCAGCAGGAGGACTACGCCGAACTCGGCGACTACGAGGCGCGCATCCGGGTGTTCGCGGAATGCACCATCACCGAGCTGATCAAGGACGGCGACGCGATCGCCGGGGCGTTCGGTTACTGGCGCGAGAGCGGCAACTTCGTCCTGTTCGAGGCGCCGGCCGTGGTGCTGGCCACCGGCGGCATCGGCAAGTCGTTCAAGGTCACCTCGAACTCCTGGGAGTACACCGGCGACGGGCACGCGCTGGCCCTGCGGGCGGGCGCGTCGCTGATCAACATGGAGTTCGTGCAGTTCCACCCGACCGGCATGGTGTGGCCGCCGAGTGTGAAGGGGATCCTCGTCACCGAGGGCGTTCGCGGCGACGGCGGGGTGCTGAAGAACTCCGACGACAAGCGCTTCATGTTCGACTACATCCCGCCGGTGTTCAAGGGCCAGTACGCCGAAACCGCGCAAGAGGCCGACCAGTGGCTCAAGGACAACGACTCGGCCCGTCGCACCCCGGACCTGCTGCCGCGCGACGAGGTCGCGCGCGCGATCAACTCGGAGGTCAAGGCCGGCCGGGGCACCCCGCACGGCGGGGTGTACCTCGACATCGCGTCCCGGCTGACGCCCGAAGAGATCAAGCGGCGGCTGCCGTCGATGTACCACCAGTTCAAGGAGCTGGCCGGGGTCGACATCACCAAGGAGCCGATGGAAGTCGGTCCCACCTGTCACTACGTGATGGGCGGCGTCGAGGTGGACGCCGACACCGGCGCCGCGACGGTCCCGGGCCTGTTCGCCGCGGGCGAGTGCTCCGGGGGCATGCACGGCTCCAACCGGCTGGGCGGCAACTCGCTGTCGGACCTGTTGGTCTTCGGCCGGCGGGCCGGCCTGGGCGCGGCCGACTACGTGCGGGCGCTGAGCAGCCGTCCGACCATCTCGGCCGACGCCGTCGAGACCGCGGCGAAGAGGGCGCTGTCCCCCTTCGAAGGACCGGCCGACGGCGCGCCGGCGGAGAACCCCTACACGCTGCAGCTCGAGCTGCAGCAGTCGATGAACGACCTGGTGGGCATCATCCGCAAGGCCGACGAGGTCTCCGAGGCCCTCGCGCGGCTCGACAAGCTTCGCGAGCGGTTCAAGAACATGCACGTCGACGGCGGCCGCCAGTACAACCCCGGCTGGAACCTGGCCATCGATCTGCGCAACATGCTGCTGGTCAGCGAGTGCGTCGCCAAGGCCGCGCTGGAGCGCACCGAAAGCCGCGGCGGGCACACCCGCGACGACCACCCCGCGATGGACTCGGGCTGGCGCAAGGTGCTGCTGGTGTGCCAGGCCGCCGGGGGCGACGAGGTGATTCCCGACATCAGCATCACCCGCAAGGACCAGGTGCCGATGCGACCGGATCTGCTGGAGCTCTTCGAGATCTCCGAGCTGGAGAAGTACTACACCGACGACGAGCTGGCCGAGCATCCAGGACGGAGAGGCTAATGACCTACAACGCGACCATGCGTGTGTGGCGCGGTGACGATGCCAGCGGCGCGCTGCAGGACTTCACGGTTGAGGTCAACGAGGGCGAGGTGGTGCTCGACATCATCCACCGCCTGCAACAGACCCAGACGCCCGACCTGGCGGTGCGGTGGAACTGTAAGGCGGGCAAGTGCGGCTCGTGCTCGGCGGAGATCAACGGGGTGCCGCGGTTGCTGTGCATGACCCGGATGTCCACGTTCGCCGAGGACGAGGTGGTGACGGTGACGCCGCTGCGGACCTTCCCGGTGATCCGCGACCTGGTCACCGACGTCTCGTTCAACTACGAGAAGGCGCGCGAGATCCCCGCGTTCGCGCCGCCGAAGGACCTGCAGCCGGGCGAGTACCGGATGGCGCAGGCCGACGTGCAGCGCTCGCAGGAGTTCCGCAAGTGCATCGAGTGCTTCCTGTGCCAGAACGTGTGCCACGTGGTCCGCGACCACGAGGAGAACAAGAAGGCGTTCGCCGGCCCGCGCTTCTTGATGCGGATCGCCGAGCTCGAGATGCATCCGCTGGACACGCTGGACCGGCGCAACCAGGCTCAGGAGGAACACGGCCTGGGCTACTGCAACATCACCAAGTGCTGCACCGAGGTCTGCCCGGAGAACATCAAGATCACCGACAACGCGCTGATCCCGATGAAAGAGCGGGTCGCCGACCGCAAGTACGACCCGGTGGTGTGGCTGGGCGACAAGCTGTTCCGCCGCTGACCTGGCGTTAGCCCTTCCGGTGCGCCGGGTACCCGCATAGCAACCCAAACTCCGAAAGGCAGCGTGGGAGATATGCGAGAAACCACCAGCGTCAACGAAATTCGAACCGCCATCCGCGAGCTGTCCGTCCGCGCCGATCTCGCGCACAAGGACGGCCGTCACGACGACGCCGCGGAAATCGAGCAACGGATAGCGGGCTTCCGGGCGGAACTCAGCCGGCGCCCGTAGCCGCGGTCAGGCGCCGAGGCGCCGGAACGTGCTGCGGTGGAACACGATCGGCGCCACGTCGGCGTCGATGGTCACTTCCTTGACCCGAAGCACCACGATGGTGTGATCGCCGGCCGGAATCAACTGTTCGATAGCGCTTTCCAGCCACAGGCCGGTGCCCTTGATGAACACCGCGCCGCTCTCCCGGGATTCCGTTTCCAGGCCCGCGAACCTGTCGCCGGTCTTGGCGGCCAGGGCGCGCGCGGCCGCGTCGTGTGCCTCGCCGAGCACGCTGATGCCCAGCATGGGCAGGTCTTTGAGCTTGGGCCAGGTCATCGACGTGTTCTGGACGCAGAACGACACGAGCGGCGGCTCCAGGGAGACCGGAACGAAGGTGCTGGCCGCCAGGCCTTCCCGGGTGCCCTGGACTTCGGCGGCGATGGCGACCACCCCGGACGGGAAGTGGCCGAAGGCCTCACGAAGTGTGGACGGTGTCAGGTTCGTGTGCGCGTTCACCGGAATTCATTCGCCCCTTGAGCCGAGAACGGGATTCTCGTCCCCGACCCTACCCGCCGAATGTCCGTGCGCCGAAGCCACATCGGGGTGCGCGCGCAACCGGCTCTTCCACGCGTTGCGTCCGTAGACGGAGAAGATCGGGTCGGCGGGATCGGTCACCCGGCGGGCGCGTGCCCGCAGCTCGGGCGGCAACGTCAGCACGGGGATCTGGGCGTCCAGCCGCGGGTTGAAGAAATACGGCACCGAGATGCGGTCGGCCGGCTGCCCGTCCAGGTTCACCCGGTGCTCGGTGGCCCGCAGGTAGCCGCCGGTCGCCACCTCGAGCAGTTCGCCGATGTTGACGACGAATGCGCCGTCCAGGGGCGGCACGTCGACCCACTCCCCGGTATCGGGCCTGCGCACCTGCAGGCCGCGGCTGCCCGGCTCGGCCAGCAGCAGTGTCAGCACCCCGGAGTCCTTGTGCGGGCCCACGCCCTGCGACGAGGCGGCGCTGCGCGGATAGCGCACGATCTTGATCAGCGTGGCGGGCGTTTCGGCGAAGGCGGCGTCGAAGACGTCGCCCGGGCTGCCCAGCGAGGCCGCCCAGTGCCGAAGCAGGGTGCGGGCGACGGCGGACAGCGCGGCGTCCCACTCGGCGATGATGCCCGGCAGCTCGGGCAACGCGTCCGGCCACTGGTTGGGCCCCTGCAGCCACAGGTAGTCGGGCTTGCCGGGCGCCGCGATCGGGGCGCGCTCGGGTCCGATGTCGATCTGCTCGCGCCAGTCCACTCGGCCGCGGGTCAGCTCGCCGCCCATCCGGGTGTAGCCACGAAAGTGCGGGCTGCGCACCATGGCCACCGCCTCCTTGTCGGCCGCGGGCAGCTCGAACAGCCGGCGGGCCGCCGCCAGCACGCGGGCCGACAGCTCGTCGGGCACGGCATGGCCGGTCAGGTAGAAGAAGCCCACCTCGTGCGCGGCCTCGCGCAACCCCCGCCGCAGCTGGGCCTCCGACGTGCGCAGATCCACCACCGGCAGGGTGGTGATGCATCCCATAGTTTGAGATCCGTTTCGTTATCGGCGCAGGTCAGAGGCTCCGGTCGGGCTTCCCAACCGGTTGGTTACTTAGACAGTGAAATTTAGCTCACATTGACTTGCGTTGAAGTTGTCGAGAGCGTTATTTTATCGGTGTTACTGGTGGGTAACTTAGAAGTAGTACCCAACCACGAGTGGCATTCTCAACGAGGAGGAAACCGTAGTGAGCCACTACAAGAGCAACGTCCGTGACCAGGTATTCAACCTGTTCGAGGTCTTGGGCGTTGAGCAGGCTTTGGGCGCCGGCGACTACAGCGATCTGGATGTCGACACCGCCCGCGAAATGTTGACCGAGATCAGCCGGCTGGCCGAGGGGCCCATCGCCGAGTCGTTCGTGGAGGGTGACCGCAACCCGCCGGTCTTCGACCCGAAGACCCACTCGGTGACGCTGCCGGAGGCCTTCAAGAAGTCGGTTCGCGCGGTTACCGAGGCCGGCTGGGACAAGGTCGGTATCGACGAGGTCCTCGGCGGCATGCCGATGCCCCGCGCGCTGGTGTGGGCGCTGCACGAGCACCTGCTCGGCGCCAACCCGGCCGTGTGGATGTACGGCGGCGGCGCCGGCTTCGCCAACATCCTGTACCACCTCGGCACCGAGGAGCAGAAGAAGTGGGCCGTGATCTGCGCCGAGCGCGGATGGGGCTCCACCATGGTGCTCACCGAGCCGGACGCCGGTTCCGACGTCGGCGCCGGGCGGACCAAGGCGATCAAGCAGGACGACGGCTCGTGGCACATCGAGGGCGTGAAGCGATTCATCACCTCGGCCGACTCCGGCGACCTGTTCGAGAA
The DNA here is from genome assembly GCF_001666915.1 of Mycobacterium sp. E3339. Taxonomy (NCBI): domain Bacteria; kingdom Bacillati; phylum Actinomycetota; class Actinomycetes; order Mycobacteriales; family Mycobacteriaceae; genus Mycobacterium; species Mycobacterium sp. E3339. Next base: position 37,009 of record NZ_LZIZ01000038.1, read on the forward strand.
CATCTTCCACCTGGTGCTGGCGCGCCCCGAGGGCGCGGGCCCGGGCACCAAGGGCCTGTCGCTGTTCTTCGTGCCCAAGTTCCTGTTCGACTTCGAGACCGGCGAGCTGGGCGAGCGCAACGGCGTCTTCGTGACCAACGTCGAGCACAAGATGGGCCTGAAGGTTTCGGCCACGTGTGAGCTGTCCTTCGGCCAGCACGACGTGCCCGCCAAGGGCTGGCTGGTCGGCGAGGTGCACAACGGCATCGCGCAGATGTTCGAGGTCATCGAGCAGGCCCGCATGATGGTCGGCACCAAGGCCATCGCGACCCTGTCGACCGGCTACCTGAACGCGCTGGAGTACGCCAAGTCCCGCGTGCAGGGCGCCGACATGACGCAGATGACCGACAAGACCGCGCCGCGGGTGACCATCACGCACCACCCCGACGTGCGCCGGTCGCTGATGACCCAGAAGGCCTACGCCGAGGGTTTGCGCGCGCTGTACCTCTACACCGCGACCTACCAGGACGCGGCGGTGGCGCAGGCGGTGCACGGCGTGGACGCCGAGCTCGCCGTCAAGGTCAACGACCTGATGCTGCCGGTGGTCAAGGGCGTCGGCTCCGAGCAGGCCTACGCCAAGCTCACCGAGAGCCTGCAGACCTTCGGTGGGTCCGGCTTCCTGCAGGACTACCCGATCGAGCAGTACATCCGGGACGCCAAGATCGACTCCCTCTACGAGGGCACCACGGCCATCCAGGCGCAGGACTTCTTCTTCCGCAAGATCGTCCGCGACAAGGGTGTGGCGCTGGCCCACGTGTCGGGCGAGATCCAGAAGTTCGTGGACAGCGAGTCCGGCAACGGCCGGCTCAAGTCCGAGCGCGAGCTGCTGGCCAAGGCCCTGGCCGACGTCCAGGCCATGGCGGCCACGCTGACCGGCTACCTGATGGCCGCGCAGGAGGACGTGACCAGCCTCTACAAGGTGGGTCTGGGCTCGGTGCGCTTCCTGATGAGCGTCGGCGACCTGGTCATCGGCTGGTTGCTGCAGCGCCAGGCGGCCGTCGCCGTGCAGGCGCTGGATGCCGGCGCCAGCGGCGAAGAGCGGTCCTTCTACGAGGGCAAGGTCGCGGTGGCCTCGTTCTTCGCGAAGAACTTCCTGCCGTTGCTGGCCAGCACCCGCGAGGTGATCGAGACGCTGGACAACGACATCATGGAGCTCGACGAAGCCGCCTTCTGACCGGCAAAGCAAAAGCCCCGCTTCCCGAAGGAAGCGGGGCTTTCGCTTGTCCCGACACCGACACAAAAAGGCCGCCGCTGGATCCCCTCACTCCAGCGGCGGCCATTTTCGTACGCCCGTCCGCGCTGACCGGCGGTCGTTCCAGGGATGCCCCGTATTGCCGTCGGGGTCGGGGGGTCAGACCACAACACGGGGTCATCCGCGCTTACGGGTACCCCGCAGCCCCGATCGCTAACCCGGTGTGACGGATTTCATGAAGCGGTCGGTCAGGCCTCCAGAAGCGCGGCCACACCCTGGCCGCCGGCGGCGCAGATGGAGACCAGGGCCCGCAACGGCTTGCCGGCGCCACCCTTCTGCTCCGCCTTCTTCTGGGCGAGTTGCTTGGCCGCCTGGGCCAGGATCCGCCCGCCGGTGGCGGCGAAGGGGTGGCCGGCGGCCAGCGAGGAGCCGTTGACGTTCAGCTTGGACCGGTCGATCGACCCCAGCGCCGCGTCGAGGCCCAGCCGCTCCTTGCAGTAGTCCTCCGACTCCCAGGCCTGCAGGTGCGCCAGGACCACCGAGGCGAAGGCCTCGTGGATCTCGTAAAAATCGAAGTCCTGCAGGCTCAGCCCGTTGCGGGCCAGCAACCGCGGTACGGCGTAGGTGGGCGCCATCAGCAGGCCGTCGCGGCCGTTGACGTAGTCGACGGCCGCGGTCTCCGCGTCCACCAGGAAGGCCAGCGGCGTGACCGAATGCGCGCTCGCCCAGTCCTCGCTGGCCAGCAGCGCAACCGAGGCGCCATCGGTCAGCGGGGTCGAGTTGCCCGCCGTCATCGTCGCGTCGCCGTTCTTCACGCCGAACACCGGCTTGAGCTTGGCCAGCTTCTCCGCCGACGAGTCCGGGCGCAGGTTGTCGTCGCGGTACAGCCCGAGGAACGGGGTGACCAGGTCGTCGAAGAAGCCCCGGTCGTAGGCGGCGGCCATGTTGCGGTGGCTGGCGGCGGCCAGCTCGTCCTGGTCGACGCGCTTGATGCCCATCTCCTTGGCGGTGATCGCCTGGTGCTCGCCCATGGACAGCCCGGTGCGCGGCTCGCTGTTGACCGGGATCTGGATCCCGACGTTGGCGGGCAGCGTGCCGACCAGCCTCAGCCGCTCGACGTTGGACTTGGACCGGCGCAGCTTGAGCAGGGTGCGGCGCAGGTTGTCGCCCAGGGCGATCGGCGGGTCGGAGGTGGTGTCCACGCCGCCGGCGGCCGCCACCTCGTAGCGCCCGGCCGCGATGCCGTCGGCCGCGGCGATGGCCGCCTGCAGGCCGGTGCCGCAGGCCTGCTGCAGGTCGAACGCCGGGGTGTACGACGACAGCTCGGAGCCCAGCACACATTCGCGCGTGAGGTTGAAGTCCCGGCTGTGCTTGAGCACGGCGCCGCCGACCACCGCGCCCAGCCGCTCGCCCGCCAGCCCGAAGCGGTCAACCAGCCCGCCGAGCGCCGCGGTGAGCATGTCCTGATTAGACGCCTCGGCGTAGGCGCCGTCGGACCGGGCGAACGGGATCCGGTTGCCGCCCAGGACGGCGACTCGCCGCCGCTGCGAACTGCGCTGGTTGCTTGCCTCGGAACTTGCAGGGGCCACTGTCATCTCCGTGTTATCTGGGGTCTATCGGTTTGGGGTCGCCCGTCTGGGCCATACTACCCACTGTTCTTACTCTGAAGTAAGTTCGTCCTCGATACGGTTGTGCGGTAGGCATACCCCGACTTCGAAAGAATATGGAAGGTAGCTCCGGTGGCTCCCAAGGTGTCCTCCGATCTGTTCTCTCAGATCGTCAATTCCGGTCCTGGATCGTTTCTCGCCAAGCAGCTCGGGGTCCCGCAACCCGAGACGCTGCGCCGCTACTCCCCCGGCGATCCGCCCCTGGCCGGGGCGCTGCTGATCGGCGGTGAGGGCCGGGTGGTCGAACCGCTGCGCGCCGCCCTGGCCAAGGACTACGACCTGGTGGGCGACAACCTCGGTGGCCGCTGGGCCGACCAGTTCGGCGGCCTGGTCTTCGACGCCACCGGCATCACCACCCCGGAGGGGCTGCGGGGGCTCTACGAGTTCTTCACGCCCCTGCTGCGCAACCTGGGCCATTCCGCGCGGGTCGCGGTGGTCGGCACCACGCCCGACGCCGCCGCCAGCCCGTACGAGCGGATCGCTCAGCGCGCGCTGGAGGGATTCACCCGCTCGCTGGGCAAGGAGCTGCGCAATGGCGCCACGGTGGCGCTGGTGTACGTGTCGCCCGACGCCAAGCCCGCCGCGACGGGCCTGGAATCGACCATGCGGTTCATCCTGTCGGCCAAGTCCGCCTACGTCGACGGCCAGGTCTTCTACGTCGGTGAGGCCGACTCCACCCCGCCGGCCGACTGGGACCGGCCGCTCGACGGCAAGGTCGCGATCGTGACCGGCGCGGCGCGCGGCATCGGCGCGACCATCGCGGAGGTGTTCGCCCGCGACGGCGCCCGCGTGGTCGCGATCGACGTCGAGTCGGCCGCCGAGACGCTGGCCGAGACGGCCAGCCGCGTCGGCGGCACCGCGCTGTGGCTCGACGTCACCGCGGACGACGCCGTCGACAAGATCACCGAGCACCTGCGCGAGCACCACGGCGGACGCGCCGACGTCCTGGTCAACAACGCCGGCATCACCCGCGACAAGCTGCTGGCCAACATGGACGACGCCCGCTGGGACGCGGTCCTGGCCGTCAATCTGCTTGCGCCACTGCGGCTTACCGAAGGCCTGGTGGGCAACGGCAGCATCGGCGAAGGCGGCCGGGTGATCGGGTTGTCCTCGATGGCCGGCATCGCGGGCAACCGCGGGCAGACCAACTACGCGACCACCAAGGCCGGGATGATCGGCCTCACCCAGGCGCTGGCGCCGGAGCTGTACGGCAAGGGCATCACGATCAACGCGGTCGCACCCGGTTTCATCGAGACGCAGATGACGGCCGCCATTCCGTTGGCCACCCGCGAGGTGGGCCGCCGGATGAACTCGCTGCTGCAGGGCGGGCAACCCGTGGACGTCGCGGAGGCCATCGCCTACTTCGCCAGCCCGGCGTCAAACGCGGTGACGGGCAACGTCATTCGCGTCTGCGGCCAGGCCATGCTGGGCGCCTAGGTCGAGGAGAACCCGATGAACCAGCCAAGCGGCCTGAAGAACATGCTGCGCGCGGCGGCCGGGGCACTGCCGGTGGTGCCCCGCGGGAACCAGCTGCCCACGCGCACCGTGGAGATCGATGAACTACCCATCGACCAGACGAACGTGGCCGAGTACGCGGCCGTAACCGGCCTGCGGTACGGCAACAACGTGCCGCTCACGTACCCGTTCGCGCTGACCTTCCCGACGATGATGTCGCTGGTGACCGGGTTCGACTTTCCTTTCGCCGCAATGGGTTCGGTGCACGTCGAAAACCACATCACGCAATACCGGCCGATCGCGGTCACCGACACCGTCGGCGTGCAGGTGCACGCGGAGAACCTGCGCGAGCACCGCAAAGGCCTGCTGGTCGACCTGGTGACCGAGGTGAGCGTCGGCAACGACACCGCCTGGCGCCAGGTGACCACCTTCCTGCACCAGCAACGCACCAGCCTGTCCGACGAGCCCAAGCCGCCGCCGCAGAAGCAACCGAAGCTGCCCCCGCCGAGCACCGTCGTGCGCGTCAGCCCCGGCCTGATCCGGCGTTACGCCGCCGTCGGCGGGGATCACAACCCGATCCACACCAACCCGATCGCCGCCAAGCTGTTCGGCTTCCCCACCGTCATCGCGCACGGAATGTTCAGCGCCGCAGCGGTATTGGCCAACATCGAGGCGCGGTTGCCGGATGCCGTGAAGTACTCGGTGAAGTTCGGCAAGCCGCTGGTGTTGCCCGGCACCGCGGGGCTCTACATCGACGAAAGCCATGACGGCTGGGACATTTCGCTGCGCAACATCGCCAAGGGTTACCCGTACCTGACCGGCACGGTCCGGGCGGTTTAGTGCTGGGGCACTAGCCGGAATGTGTCGGGCCGCGGCCCTTGGCCAGGACTTTCAGGCCGTGGGCGCTGGTCGCCGTCAGCAGGAACAGCAGAAACAACCACGCCGGCGGCCGGGCGAGTTCCCAGACGAAGATCGCCGCCCAGATCGGTGAGCCCTGGGTGACCGCGAGCACCCCGGCCGCCCCCGCCAACGACACCGCCGGCACGTGCAAGTGGGTGCCGGCCGCCCAGTTGATCGTCAGCACCAGCGCCGCACCGGCGGCCGCGCCGGTGGCCAGCGAGGGCGTCAGCATGCCGCCGGCGCCGCCGGCACGCAGGAACAACGCAGTCAGCAACGGTTTGAGGGCCAAGATGGCCAGCGCCGATACCAGCGTCATGCCGCTGGCCAGGCTGACCGTCAGGATGCTTCGGCCGTTGCCGGGCAACTCGGGCCACCAATGCGAGCAGATGCCCATCACCAGGCCGGCGCCCGCGAGCGCGGGGACCAGCACCCAGTTCCGCATCGGCGTGGCCGGCCGGGCCGCCGCCATCAACCGGCTGAAGGCCAGCCCCACCGCGAGGGTCAGCGGCGCCAGCAGCAGCCCGTGCGCGGTCAGCAGGTAGGTCGACTCGCCCACCGGCCACTGCAGGTTGGGCTCGTCGCGGGTGACCGCCGAGCCGACGGCGACCGCCAGGCTCGAGGTGATGAACGCCGCGCCCACCGCCCGCGGACGCCAGGTGTTGAGCAGGATCCGCACCGAGAACAGCGCGCCGGCCAGCGGGACGGCGTAGACGGCGCCCAGCCCGGCGCCTGCCGCGCAGGCCAGCAGCACCTCGCGATCGGATGGCGAGAGCCGCTTGAGCCAACCGGTCCCGAAATCGCCCAGGGCCGCGGCGAATTGGCGCGGGGCGCCCTCCCGCCCGAGGGACGCCCCGGAACCGACGAGCAGCACCTGCAGCATGGCGTCGACGCTCCAGGCCAGCCGAGGTATCCGCTCGCGGCGTTCAATGGTTTCCGCCAGCGGCGGCACGTCGGTCCTGCTCCGCAACAGCCACCACCCGATCGCGGCCAACGCACCGCCGATCATCGGCCCCAGGGCGCGGCGCACCGGGCTGCTGGCGGCGACGCCGGCGAGCAGCGCGCCGAAGGTGTAGTGATACGTGACGTGCTGGACGAAGCGCAGCACGTACGTCGTCGCCAACCCGGCGGCCCCGGCCAGCAACCCGACGATGACTACGGCGCAGAAGAAGTCGACGTTTGGGCGCGCGGGCGGTCGAGCCACATGACGAATGTAGGGGCTAGCGGCCGGCGGCGCCGGGCCCGCCCTGCTCGGGCCGGGCCGCGACGGCGGCCTCCCGCTCCTCCGGGGCGCCCCGGAGCCCATGCCAGAACAGGTTGATCATCAGCTCGGCTGCCTCGTCGGCGTCGATGTCACCGATGCTGAGCTGGTTGGCGGTGGCCTCGCCGGCGCCCACCAGCGCCACGGCCATCATCTCGTGCTCGCGGTCGGTGCGTGGGGTGCGACTGCCGGCCCGCACCAGCCCCGCGACCAGCTCGATGATCTTTTCGCGTCCCTCACGCACCATGTGGGCGAACGCCTGCGAGCTGGTGGCCTGCGTGTACATCACGATCCACGACGCCCGGTTGGCGTCGATGTAGCGCATGAACGCCACGATGGTGTTGCGCAGCAGGTCTTTCGGGCTTTGGGTGAAGTCGATGTCGGCGCGGACCGCATCGATGAACCGGCCCATCTCCCGGTTCAGGCAGGCGCCGAACAGGTCTTCCTTGGAGCCGTAGTACAGGTACAGCATCGGCTTGGAGATCTGCGCCTCGGCGGCGATGGCGTCCATCGACGTCTCGTGGTAGCCGTTGACCGAAAACATCTGCACCGCGGCGTCGAGCATCTGCTGTTCGCGGACAGCGCGCGGTAACCGCTTGGTGCCACCGGCCATCGCTTGCCTCTCTAGCCCGTCTATCTGACTCCAGGGTAAGCAACGGCGGGGTCCCGCACACGGCTAGTGCCAATGGCGGTGACCCGCTTAGTGGCCGCAGGCGGGGCTGCGGCCCTTCATCGCCGCCACCCGCCCGAGCGCCTCGTCGACCCGCGGCGCGGGCAGCTCGCCGGCGGCGACCGCCTTCTGCAGGCGGTCCAGGACCGCGGGCACCTCGTCGGTGGTGACCCAGAGCGCGACGTCGGTGCCGGCCTGCAGGGTGCGCAGCACCGCCTCGGCGACGCCGTAGCGGTCCGAGATGGCGCCCATGCTGGACAGGTCGTCGGTGAACACCGGGCCGTTGAAGGGCGGGGCGCCGTAACCGACCCCGTCGCGCAGCAACCGCACCGCGGCGGCGCTCAGGCTGGCCGGGTCGTCGCCGGTCAGCCCGGGCACCTGCAGGTGACCCAGCATCACCGCGACCGGGGCCGCGGTCACCAGCGTCCGGTAGGGCACCAGGTCGACGTTCTGCAGGTCGCTCAGCGGCGGCGTCACCACCCCGCCGGTGTGCGAGTCGCCCGAGCCGTGCCCGTGGCCGGGGAAGTGCTTGAGCACCGGCAGCAGGCCGGCGTCCCGCAGGCCCTGCGCGTACGCCCCGGCGTAGGCGGTGACCGTGTTGGGATCGCCACCGAACGAGCGGTCCCCGATGACGCCGGTGCTGGAATCGGTGACGTCGACGACGGGGGCGAAGTCGATGGTGATGCCCAGGTCGTGCATCTTCTTGCCGCGCTCGGCCGCCAGGTCGTGGACCTGGGCGACGGTCTGGGTCTGCGCCAGCTCCCGGGGCGAGGGGGCCGAGCCGATCAACGCCCGCAACCGCGATACCCGGCCGCCCTCCTCGTCGACGCTGACCGCCAGCGGAAGCGGCCCGGCCTTCGCCGCGATGTCGGCCAGCGGGCCCTTGAAGATCGACAGGTCCGTCCAGCTGCCGATGAAAAGGCCACCGACGTGGTAGCCGTCGACCACCGACCGGGCGTCGTCGGCGTTTTTCACGCCCACCATCAACAGTTGGGCCAGCTTGTCGCGGACAGGGAGCGTCGTGACGTCACCGCACGCCGGTGGGGCGGCCGCCGGCTTGCTGACCGAGGTCGACGACGGGCCGGGCGGGTGGCCGGTGTGGTGAGCGCAGCCCGCCACCAAAGCCGACACGAAGGCGAGCACGGCCAGGGTGCGCGAAAATGACATCGGGCCATGCTTTCATGGCGCTATCCGGGCCTCTGGATCTGGGGAGCGACGAGGTTTCGTCGGGGGTTTTCTTCTTCGGGTGCGGGGGCACTCCTGGGCTGGTGCCAGCGGGGCTAGGGGGCAAGATGCCAGCGAAGACCGGTTTCGCCCTGGCCGCGGCGGCCAGCATCGCGGTGGGTCTGTCGGTCGGCGTCGCGACGACCGTCGGCGTCACGCTGGCCGTCGCCGACCACGGTGCGGTCCCGGTGCGGGCCGGTCCGGCCGCGCTGATCCCGCTCGGGCCACACCAGGTGCAATACGGCGACCGGTGTTTTCACGGGCACTGTCTGCCCTGACGAGCGGCTCGGGACGCCGAGGGCGCTTCTGCTAGGTTGGCGCTAAGCCGCCGTTTTCCCAGATGCCATAGAGGAGCCGTTGATGAACCGGATCATTGCGCCCGCCGCCGCGAGCGTGGTGGTCGGTCTGTTGCTCGGCGCGGCAGCGATTTTCGGGATCACCTTGATGGTGCAGCAGGACACGAAACCGCCACTCCCCGGGGGCGATCCGCAGTCGTCAGTGCTCAACCGGGTCGAGTACGGCAACCGTAGCTAGCGGCGATCGCAAGCGCGGCGCAGCCGGGTGTAGCGGGTCGCCGCCGTCAGACTCAGCGGCGGAATTGGAGGCCGGCGCGCCGGCTTCGTCGTCGCCGGCCGCGCCCGTGTCGCGCCGCTGGCTGTGGTTGGTCGGGGCGATCGCCTGCGCGTTGACGTTCGCCCAATCCCCCGGCCGGGTCTCCCCGGACACCAAACTCGACCTGACCGCCAACCCGCTGCGCTTCCTGGCCCGGGCCACCAACCTGTGGAACAGCGAGCTGCCGTTCGGGCAGGCGCAGAACCAGGCCTACGGGTACCTGTTCCCGCACGGCACCTTCTTCGCCGTCGGCCATCTGCTCGCGGTGCCGGGCTGGGTGACCCAGCGGCTGTGGTGGGCGCTGCTGCTCACGGTCGGCTTCTGGGGGCTGTTGCGGGTCGCCGAGGCGCTGGGCATCGGCAGCCCCGCCTCGCGGGTGATCGGGGCCGTCGCGTTCGCGCTGTCGCCGCGGGTGCTGACCACGCTGGGCTCGATCTCGTCGGAAACGCTTCCGATGATGCTGGCGCCCTGGGTGTTGCTGCCCACGATCCTGGCCCTGCGCGCCACGGCCAACCGGTCGGTGCGGGCGCTCGCGGCGCAGGCCGGCCTGGCCGTGGCGTTGATGGGCGCGGTCAACGCGATCGCCACGCTGGCCGGTTGCCTGCCCGCGGTCATCTGGTGGGCCTGCCACCGGCCGAACCGGTTGTGGTGGCGCTACACCGGGTGGTGGCTGCTGGCGCTGGCGCTGGCGGCGCTGTGGTGGGTGGTGGCGCTGCTGATGCTGCGGGCCATCAGCCCGCCCTTCCTCGATTTCATCGAATCCTCCGGTGTGACAACGCAATGGTCGTCGCTCACCGAGATCTTGCGCGGCACCGACAGCTGGACCCCGTACGTGGCGCCGACCGCCACCGCCGGCGCGCCGCTGGTGACCGGTTCGGCGGCCGTGCTGGCGACCTGCCTGGTCGCGGCGGCCGGGCTGGCGGGGCTGGCCGGCGCGAGGATGCCGGCCCGCGGGCGGTTGGTGACGATGCTGTTGGCCGGCGTGGTGTTGATGGCCGCCGGCTACAGCGGCGGGCTGGGTTCGCCGGTGGCGCACGCCGTGCAGGTGTTCCTGGACGCCGGGGGCGCGCCGCTGCGCAACGTGCACAAGCTGGGCTCGGTGGTGCGGATCCCGATCGCGTTGGGGGTGGCCCAGCTGCTGGGCCGGGTGCCACTGCCCGGGCGGCGGCCCGGGTGGTTGCGCGCGTTCGCCCACCCCGAGCGCGACCGGCGGGTGGCGGTCGCGATCGTGGTGCTGACGGCGCTGATGGTGAGCACCTCGCTGGCGTGGACCGGCCGGCTGACCCCGCCGGGCACTTTCAGCGCCATACCCCGGTACTGGCAGGAGACCGCCGACTGGCTCGACCGGCACAACACCGGGACGCCGGCCCCGGGCCGGGTGTTGGTCGTCCCGGGGGCGCCGTTCGCGACGCAGGTGTGGGGCACCAGCCACGACGAGCCGTTGCAGGTGCTCGGCGGCAGCCCGTGGGGGGTGCGCGACTCCATCCCGTTGACCCCGCCGCAAACCATCCGGGCGCTCGATTCGGTGCAACGCCTGTTCGCCGCCGGGCGCCCCTCGCCCGGTCTCGCCGATACCCTTGCGCGCCAAGGCATTTCGTATGTGGTGCTGCGCAACGACCTGGACCCGGATACGTCGCGGTCGGCGCGCCCCATCCTGGTGCACCGCGCCATCGACGGGTCGCCGGGGCTGCAGAAGGTGGCGCAGTTCGGCGCGCCGGTGGGCCCCGGGACCCTGGCGGGGTTCGTCGCCGACAGCGGGCTGCGCCCGCGCTACCCGGCGGTCGAGGTGTATCGGGTCACCGGCGGTTCGGGCGCGCCGTACTTCGCCGACGTCGACCGGCTGCCCCGCGTCGACGGCGGACCGGAGGTGCTGCTGCGCCTCGACGAGCGGCGCCGGCTCGAGGGCCGGCCGCCGCTGGGGCCGGTGCTGATGAGCGCCGACGCGCGCGGCGCCGGCCTGCCGGTGCCTGCGGTGACCGTCACCGACACCCCGGTGGCCCGCGAAACCGACTACGGCCGGGTGGACCACCACTCGTCGGCCATCCGGGCCCCGGGTGACGCGCGGCATACCTATAACCGCGTGCCCGACTATCCGGTCCCCGGGGCCGACCCGGTCGTCGGCGCCTGGAGCGGCGGGCGGGTCACCGTGTCCAGCTCGTCGTCGGACTCCACCGCGATGCCCGACGTCGCGCCGGCCACCTCGTCCGTCGCCGCCATCGACGGCGACCCGGCGACCGCGTGGGTGTCCAACTCGCTGCAGTCCGCCGTCGGCCAGTGGCTGCAGGTCGACTTCGACCACCCGCTGACCAACGCGGCGATCACCCTCACGCCAAGCGCGACCGCCGTCGGCGCGCAGGTCCGCCGCATCCTGATCGAAACCGCGACCGGCAGCACGACCCTGCGGTTCGACGAGCCGGGCAAGCCGCTCGCCTCCGCGCTGCCCTACGGCGAGACGCCGTGGGTGCGGATCACCGCCGCGGGCACCGACGACGGTTCCCCCGGCGTGCAATTCGGGATCACCGACCTGTCGATCACCCAGTACGACGCGTCGGGATTCGCCCACCCGGTCGAACTGCGGCACACCGTGCGGGTGCCCGGGCCGCCGCCCGGCTCGGCGATCGCGGGCTGGAACCTGGGCTCCGAGCTGCTCGGCAGGCCGGGCTGCGCGCGGGCGCCCGACGGTGTGCGCTGCGCCCCCATCGCCTTGGCCCCGGAGGAGCCGGTCAACCTCAGCCGGACGCTGACCGTTCCCGCGCCGATGTCGGTGACCCCGCTGGTGTGGGTGCGGCCACGGCAGGGGCCCAAGCTCGCCGACCTGATCGCCGAGCCGAACACCACCCGGGCGCGCGGCGACGTTGACCTGGTGGACGTGCTGGGCTCGGCGTATGCGGCGACCGACGGCGACCCGGCCACCGCGTGGACGGCGCCGCAGCGCGTGGTGCAGCACAAGACGCCGCCCACGTTGACGCTCAGCCTGCCGCGACCGACCCAGGTCACCGGGCTGCGCCTGGTGCCCGGCGCCTCCGCGCTGCCCGCCCACCCGACGATGGTGGCGGTCAACCTGGGCGACGGCCCGCAGGTGCGCGCGTTGAAACCCGGTGCGGCGCAGGTTCTTTCGCTCACTCCGCGGGTGACCGACAGCGTCACCGTCAGCCTGCTGGACTGGGAAGACGTCATCGACCGCAACGCGTTGGGCTTCGACCAGCTCAAGCCGCCGGGGCTGGCCGAGGTGGCGGCCCTGGGCGCCGACGGCAACCCGATCGCGCCCGCCGACGCCGCCCGCAATCGGGCCCGCGAGATCACGGTCGACTGCGACCACGGCCCGGTCATCGCGGTCGCGGGCCGCTTCGTGCACACATCGATTCGCACCACCGTGGGCGCCCTGCTCGACGACGAACCCGTCGCCGCGCAGGCGTGCGACCGCGATCCGATCACGCTGCCGGCGGGCCAGCAGGAGCTGTTGATCAGCCCGGGCGCCCAGTTCGTCGTCGACGGCGCCGACCTGTCCTCGCCGGCCGCCGACGCCGGCGCCCCCGCCGTCGCCGCGGCCCCGGTGTGGCGGGCGTGGGGCCCGGATCGTCGCGAGGTGCAGGCGCCCCCGTCGCCCACGTCGCGGGTGCTGGTCATCCCCGAAAGCATCAACCCCGGTTGGGTGGCGCGCACCGGCACCGGCGCGCGGCTGACGCCGGTGGCCGTCAACGGCTGGCAGCAGGGCTGGGTGGTGCCCCCGGGCGACCCCGGCACCATCACGCTGACGTTCCCGTCCAACGCGCCGTACCGGGCGGGCCTGGCGGTGGGGCTGGCCCTGCTGCCGCTGTTGGCCATGCTCGCGCTGTGGCGCACGCGTCGCACGGGGGTCGACGGCGTGCCCGCGTCACCGTGGCGGCCCGGACCGTCGGCGGCGGTCGCGGTGCTGGCGTGCGGGGCGGTGATCGCGGGCGTGGCCGGGGTCGCGGTGATCGGCGCCGCCCTGGGCCTGCGGTATGCACTGCGGCGCCGGGGCCCCGACCGGGCCGCGATGGTGCTCAGCGCGGGCGGGCTGATTCTCGCCGGGGCCGTGCTGTCGCGGCATCCGTGGCGATCGGTTGACGGGTACGCGGGCCATTCGGCGAATGTTCAGCTGCTGGCGTTGATTTCGCTTGCGGTGCTCGCCGCGTCCGCGGTGACGATGCCGTCCGCGGAGCGGACGGAGGAGGAACCGCGGCATTGACTCCCGCGGTGACGATGCCCGAGCGGTCGGGCGCCGAATAGCCTCGGGGGCTTGGCTAGCCGTTTACCGGCTGATTCACTGGATATGCGGGTCTGTGTGACCGCCACCGTCCGAGGAGTTACGGCCATGGGCTGGTTTTCCGCACCCGAATATTGGCTCGGCACAGAGGTGCTCGAGCGGGGCGTCGCGGTGGTCTACCTGCTCGCGTTCGTCGCGGCCGCGGCCCAATTCCGGGCGCTCATCGGGGAACACGGGATGCAGCCCATCCCGCGGTTCCTGGCCGGGCAGTCGTTCTGGCGGACCCCCAGCCTGTTTCACCTGCGCTACTCGGATCGGCTGTTCTCCGGGTTGTCCTGGTTCGGCGCGGCGCTGTCGGCGGCCATCGTCGGCGGTGCGGCCGACGCGGTGCCGCTGTGGGCGGCGATGCTGCTCTGGCTGACGCTGTGGGTGCTCTACCTTTCCATCGTCAACGTCGGGCAGAGCTGGTATGCGTTCGGGTGGGAGTCGCTGCTGCTGGAGACCGGCTTCCTGATGATCTTTCTGGGCAATCACCAAGTGGCGCCGCCGCTGTTGACGTTGTGGATGGTCCGGTTGCTGTTGTTCCGGGTCGAGTTCGGTGCGGGGCTGATCAAGATGCGGGGCGACCCGTGCTGGCGCGACCTGACCTGCCTGTACTACCACCACGAAACGCAGCCGATGCCCGGCCCGTTGAGCTGGTTCTTCCACCATTTGCCCAAGCCGCTGCATCGAATTGAGGTGGCGGGCAACCATTTCTCGCAGTTGATCGTGCCGTTCGGGTTGTTCGCGCCGCAACCGGTGGCCAGCGTCGCCGCGGCGATCATCGTCATCACCCAGCTATGGCTGGTGGCGTCGGGCAACTTCGCCTGGCTCAACTGGGTCACGATCCTGTTGGCGTGCAGCGCGATCGACGATTCCTCGGCGTCCGCGGTGGTCGGCCGGCTCGATCGTCCGGTGTTTTCGGCTACACCGGTGTGGTTCGCGGCCCTAGTGGTCGCGTTCGCGGCTGCGGTGCTGTTCATGAGCTACTGGCCGGTGCGCAACATGTTGTCCTCGCGGCAGCGAATGAACGCGTCGTTCAACTCTTTTCATCTGGTGAACACCTATGGCGCGTTCGGCAGCATCGGTCGCGTCCGCCGCGAGGTGGTGATCGAAGGCACCGACGAAGCCCACCTGACGAACCAGACGGTGTGGAAGGAATACGAATTCAAGGGCAAGCCCGGCGCCGTGCGCCGGCTCCCGCGACAGTGGGCGCCCTATCACCTGCGCTTGGACTGGCTGATGTGGTTCGCCGCCATCTCGCCGGGATACGCGCAGCCGTGGTTGACGCCGTTCCTGCAGCGGCTGCTGCGCAACGATCGGCCCACGCTGCGCCTGTTGCGGCGCAACCCATTTCCCGATGCGCCGCCGCGGTACGTGCGTGCGCTGCTCTACGAGTATCGATTCACCACACCCGCCGAGCTGCGCCGTGACCGGGCCTGGTGGCATCGGACGCTGATCGGCGGGTACGTCCGGCCGATGGCGTTGCCGGCGGCGACGTCACGGCAAGGCTGAGCTATGCGGCGTCGTCGTCATTGTCGGCGCCGCCGTCGCCGTCGTGGAGGAGTCTTTCGGGGTGGTGGAAGGTGTTGGTGCGGGGGCGGCCGCGGTCGTCGGCGTTTGGGTCTCGGTCAACGGGGTCTTGGTCGCCGTCGGTGGCGTCGTCGTCGTCAAGTTCCA
>NZ_LZIZ01000039.1:0-13105 GCF_001666915.1 Mycobacterium sp. E3339
CGATCACGTCCTCCAGCGCGACGGGCGCGCCCAGTCTCACCACGGCGTCGTCGAGGTCGGGCCGGAAGCTGACGTCGGAGGCCTCGGCGGCCAGCACCGCGCGCCGCGGCGGCAGGGATCCCTCCGCGTCCGGGTCGGCCAGCAGGCGCAGCGACGCCAGCGCCGCCTCGCGCAGCGCGACCTCGGCGAGCTCGTCGTCGTCGCCCTCGGCGTAGGACTCCCGCAGCGTCGGCGTCAGCGCGAACGCCGTGCCGTTGACGGGCCGCAACGAGCCCTCCGCGACCAAACGCTGCAACATGGCCAGCGTGGCCGGTATGTAAACCACCGTCATATCGATTCCTGCCGACCCGTCCCCCGCAAGCGGGAGGTACCCCCCTCGACCGGCTTCGCCGCTCTTGCGATCGTCACGACTCCCCCATCAGTGTCGCCGTATAGTCCTCGACGTACCTGGACAGCTCGCGCGGCGGACGCTGATAGTTCCCGCTCACCACCGGCGTCTTGGGCAGCTTGACGTGGGGCCGCTCGACGTCGTGATAGGAGATGCTGGACAGCAGGTGCGCCATCATGTTCAACCGCGCGTGTTTCTTGATGTCGGATTCCACCACGTACCAAGGGCTGACGGGGGTGTCGGTGTGCACCATCATCTCGTCCTTGGCACGTGAATAGTCCTCCCGGCGATACAGCGATTCGGTGTCCATAGGGCTGAGTTTCCATTGCCGCACAGGATCATTCAGTCGCGCCTTGAACCGGCGCAGTTGCTCGGCCGCGGAAACCGAAAACCAATACTTGCGCAGCAGGATCCCGTCATCGATCAGCATCTGCTCGAAGATCGGGGTCTGCCGCAAGAACAGCGCATGCTCTTGGGGCGTGCAGAATCCCATCACCTTCTCCACGCCGGCGCGGTTGTACCACGACCGATCGAACAAAACGATCTCGCCTTTGGCGGGAAGGTGGGCGATATAGCGCTGGTAATACCACTGGCCGCGTTCCCGATCGGTCGGCGCCGGCAACGCGACGATGCGGGCCGCGCGCGGGTTGAGGTATTCGGTGATCCGCTTGATGGTTCCGCCCTTGCCCGCGCCGTCGCGACCTTCGAAGACGATCACCACACGTTGGCCGGCATGCCGCACCCACTCTTGCAGCCTCACGAATTCCGTTTGCAGCCGGAACAATTCGGCTTGATATACGTCGGCGGAAATTTTGGGCGCGCTCGGCGGCGTGGATTTCGCCGCCTTCGCCTTGGGGCCCTTTGTCGCGGTACTCACACCAACGAATGATAGAACCGGCCAGCGCTTTCACCCCGGGTAATTACCGGGAAGCTTCCAGCAATTCCTCGAGCGATTGGCTCAACAGGCCGGGCAGCAACTCGACGTCGCTCATCGCCTCCCGGTCGGCGTTGATGCCGAAGTACAGCATGCCGTTGTACGACGTCACGCTGATGGCCAGCGCCTGGTTGTGCAGCAGCGGCGGCACGGCGTAGGTCTCCAGCAGCTTGGTGCCGGCGACGTACATCTGCGACTGGGCCCCGGGCGCGTTGGTGATCAGCAGGTTGAACGTCCGCCGGGAGAAGCTGGGGAAGCTGGTGGCGACGCGAATGCCCATCGCGTGCAGCGTGGGCGGCGCGAACCCGGACAGGGTGACGATGGTCCTGGCGTCCACCAGGCGGGCGCCCGTGGGGTTCGACTCGGCGGCGTGCGCGATCTGCGACAGCCGCACCACCGCGTTCGGCTCCCCCACCGGCAGGTCGACCAGGAACGGCATCACCTGGCTGATGGCCTGCCCAGGGCCGGTCGCGTCGAGCTGACCGTCGGCATAGATCGGCAGCGGCGCCATGGCGCGCACCGTCGCGGTCGGCGACACCGCAACCCCGCGTGACATCAGCCAGTTGCCCAGCGCGCCGGCGATCACCGCGAGCACCACGTCGTTGACGTCGCAGTCGTATCGCGCGCGCAGCGTGCGGTAGTCCTCGAGGTTGCAGCTCGCCACCGTGAACCTCCGGTGCCGCGAGACGGTGGCGTTCAGCGGGCTGCTCGGCGCGGTGCCGCGCGCCACGGCCCGCGCGAAATCGACCACCCGGCGGCCCGCCGCGAGGAGCTCGCCATGGTTGGTCACCAGGCCGCCGATGGCCGACCCGACGGCCTGCAGCTGGGTGCCCGGCCCCACGAACCAGTCGCCGATGGCGCCGAAGATCAGCCGCGCGTTGCCCGGGTCGCGTTCCGGGACCCAGATATCCTCGGGCAGCGCCGGGGGGCGCCTGGTGCGGTCGGCGATGACGTGGTTGATCTCGAGCGCCGCCATGCCGCTGATCAGGGCTTGATGCGACTTGGTGTACAGGGCGACCCGGTTCTTGGCCAGACCCTCGACCAGGTACATCTCCCACAGCGGCCGTGACTTGTCCAGCGGCCGGGCGGCCAGGCGGGCGATGAGCTCGTGCAGCTGTTCGTCGCTGCCCGGCGAGGGCAGCGCGGAGCGCCGCACGTGGTAGGTGATGTCGAAGTCGGCGTCGTCCACCCAGACCGGCCGGGCCGAGCCGACCCGGACCTCGCGGACCTTCTGGCGATAGCGCGGGATCTGGGGCAACCGATGTTCGACGGTGGCCAGCAGCGTCTCGTAGCTCAGCCCCGCGCGGGGCCGGCGCAGGATCGACAGCGATCCGACGTACATCGGGGTGGCCGTGTTCTCCAGCCGAAAAAACGACGCGTCCGATGGGGACAACCGGGTCACCATGTGGGCGCAGTCCTCCTCATCGAATCATCGCCCTGCTGGGAAAGGAGATGTCCCGCCCACCGTAATCGCCCGGCCGAGCGCGGGCACGCGCGAGCCCGAGTTGTGCCATGATGACGACTGCCTGCCACTCTCCAGCGGGCTCTTGCGAGTTCGGCCGAAGAGTTGGAGAGTGCGCGTGAACACCAGCCCAGTCGCGGGTCCGTCTGGCGCCTTCGCCGTCCTACCCGTCGTCGACTACGAGCCACCCCCACAAGACATATCGCAGAACGCGCCCGCGTGCCGCCCGTCGACGCGCGCGCCGCTGCGCCGGCGCAGCCCGCGCGCGCCGCACCGCCCCCTTCCGCCCGGCAGGCAACCCGCGGAGCAGCCCCGCCCCGTCATGTCGGCGGCGATGCGCCAGGCGGCGACCTTCGCCGACGCCGCGTTGCGCCGGGTGCTCGAAGTCATCGACCGCCGCCGCCCCGTCGCCCAACTGCGCCCGTTGCTGACGCCGACCCTGATGGATTCCGTTGTCGCGGTGGGCCATTCGGCCGCCGGCCAGCAGGGCGCCGCGGTGCTGCGCCGGCTGCGGCTCCAGCCGGCGGGTCACCGCGACCCGGACACCGCCGCCGAGGTGTTCGGCTCCTACAGCCGCGGGAACCGGGTCCACGCCATCGCCTGTCGCGTCGAGCGCTCGCATGCCGGGTGGCTGGTGGTGGCCCTGCACATCGGTTGACTCCCCTAGCGCGGGGGCCCGGGGCTGGGCGCCAGCGGCCCGCCGGTATAGCGGGCCAGCACGGGACCCACGATCGCCATGATGAAGACGTACGACGTCGCCAGCGCGGCGACGGCGGGAATCGACGTGCCCGCCAACCCGATGATGATCAGCGAGAACTCGCCCCGCGCGATCAGGGCGGTGCCCGCGCGCAGTTGCCCGCGCCGGGCCACCCCGTCGCGCCGGGCGGCGAACACCCCGGTGGCCACCTTGGTCGCCGCGGTGACCACGGCCAATATCAGCGCCGCCGGCAGCATCGGGATGAGCTCGTGCGGGTCGACCGCGAAGCCGATCGCCAGGAAGAAGATCGCGGCGAACAGATCGCGCAACGGGCCCAGCACCTCGCGCGCCCGTTTCGCCGTCTCCCCGGTCAGCGTCAGCCCCACCAGGAACGCACCCACGGCGGCCGACGCGTGCAGCGATTCGGCCATCGCGGCCACGATCAGGGTAACGCCCAGCACCCGCAGCAGCAGCTGCTCGGAATCGGGATGTTCGACCAGCCGGCCGACGTGGTGGCCCCAGCGGTAGGACGCGGCGAACGCCGCCAGCAGCGCGGCCACCGCCGCCACCATCCCGACGACGGCGTGCAGCCACCCGCCGCCCGAGGCCAGCACGGCGAACAGCGGCAGGTAGGCCGCCATCGCGAAATCCTCCAGCACCAGCACGGACAGCACCGCCGGCGTCTCCCGGTTACCGAGCCGGCGCAGGTCCTCCAGCAGGCGCGCGATGACGCCCGAGGAGGAGATGTAGGTGACGCCGGCCAGGCACAGGATGGCCACGCCGTCCAGTCCCAGCAGCCAGCCGGCGACCGCGCCGGGGGTCGCGTTCAGCACGACGTCCACGCCCGCCGACGGCAGGTGGTGCCGCAGGCTGGCGGCGAATTCGGCCGCGGAGAACTCCAGGCCCAGGGTCAGCAGCAGCAGCACGACGCCGATGGGCGCGCTCGTCGTGATGAACTGGCCGCCGGCGGCCAGCGGCAGGATTCCGCCCTTACCCAGCGACAGGCCCGCGAGCAGGTAAACCGGAATCGGCGACAACGCGAATCGGCGTGCCACGCCGCCCAATACGGCCAGCGTGGCCAGGAGGGCGCCGACTTGTAGCAGCAGCGCCCACGAAACTTGCACCGGCTCAGCCCTTGTCGATGATCTGCTCGACGCCGGCGATGCCGTCCTGGGTTCCGATTACGATCAAAACGTCTCGGGCATGCAGCATTTCGGCCGGCCCGGGCGAGGCGAGCACTTCGTCGTTGCGCACGATCGCGACGATGGAGGCGCCGGTGCGGGTGCGGGCGTGGGTGTCGCCCAGCGGGTGGTCGACGAACGGGCTGCTGGCCAGGATGTGAACCTGTCCGGTCTCGAGTCCGGGTATCTCGCGGGCCAGCTCGGTGAACCGCTCGGCGATCCGGGGCGCGCCCAGGATGGCGGCCACCGCCTCGGCCTCTTCCTCGCTGAGGTGCAGCAGCGGGCGGGCCTCGTCGGGATCCTCCCGGGCATAGACGACGACCTCGAAGTCGCCGCTGCG
The DNA here is from genome assembly GCF_001666915.1 of Mycobacterium sp. E3339. Classification (NCBI taxonomy): domain Bacteria; kingdom Bacillati; phylum Actinomycetota; class Actinomycetes; order Mycobacteriales; family Mycobacteriaceae; genus Mycobacterium; species Mycobacterium sp. E3339. The sequence goes on from NZ_LZIZ01000039.1 coordinate 5,003, forward strand.
CCGCGCGATGATGCCGATGCGGTCGCCCTTGTGGTCGGTGAACTCGTAGCGAAGGCCGACGCCCGGCAGCAGCACCTCCTTGACATCCATACCGTCAATCCTGACAGGTCGGACGGCGGCGCCGGTGCCGGATCGGCGGGCTCCTATAGAACTGCTGAAATCAGCCCTGCTGCGCCATCTCGGTGCTGTGCCGGCGCGGAATCGGCAGCAGCATGGACACCTCGCGGCGGTAGTCGGCGTACTGGTGGCCGAGCGCCGCGATCAGGTCGCGCTCCTCGAGCTGCGTGGCGATCAGGATGTAGCCCGTCATGCCGATCGAGAACAGCAGGTGTCCGGCCGTCATGACGGGCGCGGCCCAGAACGCGATGACCATGCCGAGCATCAGCGGGTGGCGCACCACCCGGTAGAGCAGGCGGACGCGGAATTCGATGCTGGTGTAGGGCTGTTGGCGCGACGCCAGGTACACCTGCCGCAGCCCGAACAGGTCGAAGTGGTTGATCAGGAAGGTCGCCAGCAGCGCGATCGCCCAGCCGAGCCAGAACAGCGCCCACAGCACCCCGCGGGCCGCGGGCATCCGCACATCCCAGATCACCGTCGGCATCGTTCGCCATTGCCAATACAGCAGGGCCAGCACCACGCTCGAGAACAGCACGTAGGTGCTGCGCTCGATCGCCGACGGCACGAAGCGCGCCCACCAGCGCTTGAACCCGGGCCGGGCCATCACGCTGTGCTGGATCCCGAACAGGGCGACCAACGCCGCGTTGATCGGCATCGCCTCGGCGAGGGGCGCGGTGAGCCCGCGGTCGACGCTTCGTGGCACCGCGAAGTTGCCCACGAAGGCAATGAGATACAGAAAGGCCGCGAGGAAGAGCAGGTACGCCGCGGCGCCGTAACCAAGCGTCAAGTATCGCTTCATGGGCTTAGTGTCCGCCGCGTGGAAGCGCACGACCATAGGTCGTTTGCCTCATCTTTGCCGGCCGGGCCACTAGGTATTTTTGACCAGTCCGTTGCGCAGCGCGTACATGCTGGCGCCGATGCGGTTCGATACGCCGATCTTGGCGTAGGTCCGCTCGACGTGGTTGCGGGCGGTTTTCTCGCTGATCACCAGCGACGCCGCGATGTCCTTGTTCGAGGCGCCGCGGGCGACCAGACACAGCACCTCGATCTCCCTGGGCGTCAAGCCGTCCGGGCGCACGTTGGGCCGCTGCGCCGGCTGGCCCGCCGCGTGCAGCACCGCCTCGACGGCCACCGACTCGAGCTCGCCGGCCTGCACCCGCCCGCGCAGCCGCCGGGCCGCCGCGTCCGGGGACATCGCCTCGCGGTACGGCCTGGGCTCGCAGGCGGACTGATAGGAGACCGCGGCCGCCAGGATGCGGTCCGGCAGGCCGAGCGCCGACCCGGCGAGCCCGCGCGGATATCCGGAGCCGTCCAGGCATTCGTGGTGGTTGCCCGCGACCTCCGCGAGCTGCCGAAGCGCCGGAACCTGGTTGAGGATGCGCACCGTCAGGTACGGGTGCAGCCTTACGCGCTCGAATTCCGCCGCCGTCAACGGCCCTTGCCGGGACCAGATCTGATTCGACACCCCGATGCGGCCCAGGTCGTGCACGTGGCCGGCGCGCCGCGTCAACGCCACCGCGTCGGCGTCCACGCCCGCGGCCCGCGCCGCGTCCCCGGCGAGCCGGGCCACCGCGCGTGAATGGCCAAGGGTGAACGGACATTTCAAGTCGACGAAGTCGCCGAGTGCGACGAGCAGGGCGTCCAGCGACCGGTCGTCGAGACGGCTTTGCTCGGGCGCCGCGGCCAATACCGCCGCCCACGCGTCGCCGGCCGGCGGGCCGGCCAGGACCTCCTCCGCGTCGCGCAAGAACGCGTCGGCGACCTTCGGATCGAACTGGCCGCCGCACCGGTCGCGCACCATGGCCATGGCCCCGGCCACACCGTAGTTGCGGTGGTGCACCTCGACCATGTCGGCGAGCTGGGCGATCCGCATCTGAATCGGAATCTCGTCGCCCTGCGCGCCGGCGGGCAGGCCGCCGCCGTCGTAGCGCTCGAACGCGAACGCCACCGCCGCCTGGACGCTGGGGCCCAAGCCGATTCGGTCGGCCAGCACGGCCGCCGAGGTGCAATGCGAGTGAATCAATCGGGAGATGTGGCCGCGCGCGTTGGCGAAAAGCGTTGCCATCAAGCTCAATCGGTGCGCCAACGGCTGGCCGCGGCCCACGTTGCCGGCCAGGAACCGCAGGTACGGCAGCCCCGACCAGTCGACCAGGTACGAGTCGCGGCGCACGGCGATGTCGTCGCCGAACCAGCGGGCGTATTCGTGGGAGTCGGCGTGACAGCCGATCCACATGACCAGCGTCGTGTAGTAGGTGCAGTCCCGTTGTTCCTGGTCGAGCCCGAGGCGGTCGGCGAGCCTGGTCGCGATGAGCGCCGCCCGGAGCATGTGCTCGGCGGGCTGCCCCAGGCCCAGGTCGATCGCCACCGACAGCGCCGCCAGCAGCTCGGCGCGGGTCGGCAATTCGGGCTCCGACATGGGCCTCATTGTGCCCAGCTCATCGGCCCGCGGTCAGCCGATTGGCACAGTGCGCCCGACGCCGTGGTGGCGGGCGGCGTCGAACGTTTCGAAATGCCCCGAGCCGACGACGAACAGTCCGCGCTGCGGCGGGCGGAAGCCGGCCAGCCGCGGCTGATCCGGGAGTGGGCCGACCGGTCCCAGGTCGGCCCCACGCCACGCGGCGCGCGAGTCCGTCACCGCCCACACCTGTGCGGGGGCGATCATGAAGCGCTGCCCATTCGGCGCCGTTCCCGCGAGCCGGACCCGGCCGGCGCGCAGGGTGGGGCCGGCGGCCCGGCCCAGGGCGGCCAGCATCGCCCGGTTCGTCCACGCGCGCGCCGGCAACCGGCCGCCCACCGCGCTCATCAGCCGGGTCGACGGGGTGGCGCCGATATCGATATGCCAGGCAAGCAGATTCGGGATCTCGACGAACAGCGACCAGGGGGTGACCCAGGCGACGTCGATGTCGCATTGCACCGCGTCGTTGGGCGTCGCCGAGCTGAAGAAGCGGGCGCAGCTCTGCGGTCCCGGCGTGGTGGCGTAGAAGGTCCACTCCCCGTCGGGGTCGCGATGCCACACCGAGCGATAGCCGGGCGAGAACGACGTGGCGGGAAAGTGCCGCAGCGCCAGATAGTGTCCGCTGGCGAACGGGAGGCCCATCACGCCGAAGCCGACGAAGCGTTCGTCGTTTCCGGCGGGCAGGCGGGGATTGCGCAGGACGGCCGTGGCGGCGTCCAGCGGGGTGCGTGAAGTGGTCATGCGTGAATGGTGCGCGCGGGCGCGCCCGCACCGCATGGGGCGGCTGCCTCAAATTCTCGCGGCCGCGCCGTCGCGCAGTGCGATCATGTGCTGATGGACGACCCGCAGCAGCGCATCGCCGAACTGGAACGCCAGCTCGCGCAGCAAAAGCGCATCGCGGAATTAGAGCGCCAGCTGGCCGACGCCAGGGCCGCCGCGGGAGGGGATCAATCCGTCGAGCGACGCCAACCGGAGCCCATCGCGTACGCCGCGCCAACGCGCAAGCGCGCGGGGGCCGGGTGGGTCTTACCCGTCGTCGCGGTACTGGGTGCAGTGATCGCCCTGTGCGCCGGGGTTGGCGCGGCGGTGACCGCGGTCATTCCGTCGGCCGCGCTGTGGATGAGCCCGATCGTCTGCCGCAGCGGGTACGAGATGGCTTACAACACTTCGCATTACAGCTACAAGCCGGGCCAGTCGGGCACCAGCGTGAGCTTCCAATGCGTCGGCGACGGCGGCGCCTACGACGTCAACGACTTCGCGGTCTTCGCGTTGCAGTCCTTGCTCGCCGGGCTCGTGCTGTGCGTCGCCGTGGCCGTTGGCCGCGCGATCTGGCGCCGCTCGCATCGCCGCACGCTCGGCGGGAGATAAAGGCGCGCCCTAGCGCCGCTTCACCGACTTCGGCGGCTTGGCGCCGCGGCCCTGCTGCCTGGCGGCCGCACGCCGTTCGCGCCGGGAACCTCCCCCGGACACGCCCGCCGGCGTCTTCTGACCGTTGCCGCCGTTGCGCTGCACCTGCGCCGAGCCGTCCTCCGACGGGCCGGAGTAGGTCATGGCCGGCGCCTCGGTCTCGATTCCCTTGGCGCGCAATTGGGTTGGCGCCTCTTCGCGCGTGGGCGGGGTGGTGTCGCCCTGATCGGCCGCGGCTCCCAGCTCCTTGAGTCCCTCCGGCGTTTCCACTGGGGCGACCTGCGGGCTGGGCACCGCCTCGACCGTCACGTTGAACAGGAAGCCGACCGACTCCTCTTTCATGCCGTCGAGCATGGCCATGAACATGTCGTAACCCTCGCGCTGGTACTCCACCAGCGGGTCGCGCTGCGCCATCGCGCGCAGCCCGATGCCCTCCTTGAGGTAGTCCATCTCGTAGAGGTGTTCGCGCCACTTGCGGTCGATCACGTTGAGCAGCACGTTGCGTTCGAGTTGACGCATCGCGCCCTCGCCGGCGATCTCCTCGAGCTCGGCTTCCCTTGCCCCGTAAGCGCGTTCGGCGTCCTTGAGCAGCTCGTCGAGCAGCTCCTCACGGGTCAGGTCGTCGCGCTCGGAGTCGGCGTCCAGACGCATCAACGTGTGGTGGTCGATGCCGACCGGATACAGCGTCTTCAGCGCCGTCCACAGCGCTTCGAGGTCCCAGTCCTCGGCGTAACCGTCGGCGGTCGCGCCGGTGACGTAGGCGGTGACCACGTCGCGGACCATGTCGAGCGCCTGCTCCTTGAGGTTCTCGCCCTCCAGGATGCGGCGGCGCTCGGCGTAGATCACCTTGCGCTGCTGGTTCATCACCTCGTCGTACTTGAGGACGTTCTTTCTGACCTCGAAGTTCTGCTGCTCGACCTGGGTCTGGGCGCTCTTGATCGCGCGGGTGACCATCTTGGCCTCGATCGGCACGTCGTCGGGCAGGTTCAGCCGGTTCAGCATCGCCTCGAGGGCGGCGCCGTTGAAGCGGCGCATGAGCTCGTCGCCCAGCGACAGGTAAAAGCGCGACTCGCCCGGGTCGCCCTGGCGGCCGGAGCGGCCGCGCAGCTGGTTGTCGATGCGTCGCGACTCGTGGCGTTCGGTGCCCAGCACGTACAGGCCGCCGGCCTCGACCACCTCGGCGGCCTCCTTGCCGGCCTCCTCCTTGACCTTCGGCAGCTCCTCGTGCCACGCGGCCTCGTACTCGTCGGGGGTCTCCACCGGATCCAGGCCGCGCTCGCGCAGCCGCTGGTCGGTGAGGAAGTCGACGTTGCCGCCCAGCACGATGTCGGTGCCGCGGCCGGCCATGTTGGTGGCCACGGTGACCCCGCCGCGCCGGCCGGCCACCGCGACGATGCCGGCCTCCTGCTCGTGGTACTTGGCGTTGAGCACGTTGTGCGGGACGCGGCGCTTCTGGAACTGCCGCGACAGGTACTCGGAGCGCTCGACGCTGGTGGTGCCGATCAGCACCGGCTGGCCCTTCTCGTAGCGCTCGACGACGTCGTCGACCACCGCGATGTACTTGGCCTCCTCGGTCTTGTAGATCAGGTCGGACTGGTCGGCGCGGACCATCGGCTTGTTGGTCGGGATGGGCACGACCCCGAGCTTGTAGATCTCGTGCAGCTCGGCCGCCTCGGTCTGGGCGGTACCGGTCATGCCGGCGAGCTTGTCGTAGAGCCGGAAGTAGTTCTGCAGCGTGATGGTGGCCAGCGTCTGGTTCTCGGCCTTGATCTCGACGTGCTCCTTGGCCTCGATGGCCTGGTGCATGCCCTCGTTGTAGCGGCGGCCGTAGAGCACGCGGCCGGTGAACTCGTCGACGATGAGCACTTCGCCGTCGCGGACGATGTAGTCCTTGTCGCGGTTGAACAGCTCCTTGGCCTTCAGCGCGTTGTTGAGGTAACTGACCAGCGGCGAGTTGGCGGCCTCGTAGAGGTTGTCGATGCCGAGCTGGTCCTCGACGAACTCGACGCCCAGCTCGTGCACCCCGACGGTGCGCTTGCGCAGGTCCACCTCGTAGTGGACGTCCTTCTCCATCAGCGGCGCCAGCCGGGCGAACTCCAGGTACCAGTTGGAGGCGCCGTCGGCGGGCCCGGAGATGATCAGCGGGGTGCGGGCCTCGTCGATCAGGATGGAGTCGACCTCGTCGACGATGGCGAAGTTGTGGCCGCGCTGCACCAGGTCGTCGAGCGAATGCGCCATGTTGTCGCGCAGGTAGTCGAAGCCGAACTCGTTGTTGGTGCCGTAGGTGATGTCGGCGGCATACGCCACCCGCCGCTCGTCGGGCGTCATCTGCGCGAGGATCACGCCGACGTCCAGGCCGAGGAAGCGGTGCACGCGGCCCATCCACTCGCTGTCGCGTTTGGCCAGGTAGTCGTTGACCGTGACGACGTGCACGCCCTTGCCGCCGATGCCGTTGAGATAGGCCGGCAGCACCGAGGTCAGCGTCTTGCCCTCACCGGTCTTCATCTCCGCCACGTTGCCGAAGTGCAGCGCCGCGGCGCCCATCACCTGCACGTCGAACGGGCGCTGGTCGAGCACCCGCCAGGCCGCCTCGCGGGCCACCGCGAACGCCTCGGGCAGCAGGTCGTCGAGGCTTTCGCCGTCGGCGTGCCGCTTCTTGAACTCATCGGTCTTGGCGCGCAGCTCCGCGTCGGTGAGCTTTTCGACCTCGTCGGACAGGGTGTTGACGTAGTCAGCCACCCGCTTGAGACGTTTGAGCATGCGACCTTCGCCAAGGCGCAGCAACTTCGACAGCACAGCTATGTCCCCTGTTGGTTGGGAGTCTCTTCTCTTGAAGCGACTCCCATGGTAGGTGACGACGGCGTGATGGCCGTCGACCCGGCGAACCTCAGGACAGCCTGATCAGCCCGTAGTCGTAGGCGTGGCGGCGGTACACCACGCACGGCCGTTCGGTCTGCTTGTCGTGGAACAGGAAGAAGTCGTGCCCGACGAGCTCCATCTCGTAGAGCGCGTCGTCGACCGTCATCGGCCTGGCCGGGTGTTCCTTGGTCCGCACGATCCGGCCGGGCTCGTGGTCGGTGTCGGCGCCGTCATGGTCGACGGGCGGCTCGGGCGTGGGTTCGGGGCGCGGCGGCGGCACGACCGCTGTGGCGGCGGCCAGCGACACCGGGGTCTTGTCGCCGTAGTGGACCTTGCGGCGGTCCTTGGCGCGGCGCAGCCGGTTCTCGAGTTTGTCGACCGCGGACTCGAACGCCGCGTAGAAGCTGTCCGCGCAGGCCTCCGCGCGGCTCACCGGCCCACGGCCGCGGGCGGTGATCTCCACGCGTTGACACGACTTGCGCTGTCGGCGGTTGGGCGCGTGTTTGAGCTCGACATCGAAGAGATAGATGGAGCGATCGAACCGTTCGAGGCGGGCGAGTTTCTGGGAGACGTACACCCGGTAGTGGTCTGGGATTTCAACATTGCGGCCCTTGAAGACGACTTCGGCTTCGGTCGTCGTCGGTTGGGCTTGGCCGTCGGTTTGCGTCGGCGGTGGGTCAAGAATTTGACCGGAATCCACGGATAGCCTTGACATACGTGACAACTCGTTTCTCTTTCACGTCGCACGCGCCCTGCGTGCCCGGCTTGCTGACGACGCGCCGACGAGGTGGGGAGAGCGGGTCTTTTCGGTAAATCACCGCTGCAGGCTGCTCGCCGATGCAAGGTGTCGAATACTCACCCCTTCCCGCGAGTGGGGTCTCAACCTGGGAATGTCGCGACCAGTGAGTCAGACCAGTGAGTCGATTAACGTTGTTCTCGACGTTAGCTCGTGTTCGCCTCGCCATGCCACTGATTTCGCGGAGCTGTTGCGAGTTCTTCACATACTCTTGGCGACCGCCCAGCCTCAGGCGGCCGCGAGCGCAACGTCGCGGGCCGGGTGCGGCTGCGCCGCGCGCCCCCGGCCACCGAGGTCTTGATCGTCGATGACGTCGTCACCACCGGGGCGACGGCCCGCGAATCGGTGCGGATACTGCGGGCGGCGGGGGTTCGGGTCACCGCAGTGCTGACGCTCGCGGCCGCCTGAGGCTGGGCGGTCGCCAAGAGTATGTGAAGAACTCGCAACAGCTCCGCGAAATCAGTGGCGG
>NZ_LZIZ01000040.1:0-17398 GCF_001666915.1 Mycobacterium sp. E3339
CGGTCGCGAAGCACCTCGCGGTGAATGTGCTTGTCTATCCGGGGATTTCGGCGTACGACAACCGATTCGACGTGCTGGGCACCGACGTCGCCGTGCGCCTGTACCCCACCAGCGACCTGGGGGACCTGCATTACCCGAGGGGCAAGGCGCCGGCGCAGCTCAGCACGACGGTCGTTGCGCACGGCGACCCCGGTAACTGGCCGTTCGACTCCTATAAGACCGAGCCGATCTCCGCCGACGCGTTCGTCGGGTCGGGGGACAACCTGAAAAAGGTGCCCGCGCGGGTCGAGGTGACCGGGGAGCTGGACGGCTGGGACATCACGGTCAACCGCGTCCACGACCCCGGGGCGCTGCCGACGCAGCGCGGCACCGACAACGGCAACGTCGTCATCACGCTGAAGAGGGCCAAGGGCCCGCTGATCTTCGACCTGGGCATCTGCCTGGTGCTGATCAGCCTGCCCACCCTGGCGCTGCTGGTGGCCATCCCGATGGCGTTGGGCCGGAGGAAGTTCTTGCCGCCGTTCGCGACCTGGTACGCCGCGAACCTGTTCGCCATCGTCCCGCTGCGCAACATCCTGCCGGGCGCTCCGCCGCCCGGTTCGTGGATCGACCAGGCGATCGTGCAGTGGGTGTTGATCGCGCTCGTGACGGCGATGAGCCTGTACATCTTCGCCTGGGTCCGGCAGGGGGATTAGCCGGGCCGCTTTTGTCGGAGCCCCGTGGCATACTCGAACATATGTTCGATTCGAAGGTGCCGCCCGAGGTGATCGCGCGCCTCGACGAGCACTTCGAGCGGCGGTATCCATCGAAGACGGCCGAATCGTCCGGGTTCCTCGCCGCCGCGCGAGAATGCGCCCGGAGCGAGAATCGGGCGGCGGCCGGGCAGTTGGCGGCGATCGGGAACCTGTTCGCCTACCGGTTGTCCCGGGGCGGGGAGTGTGCGGACTGGGCGGTGGACACCGAGGCGGCGGTGGCCGCCGAGGTGGCCGCGGAGCTGCGGATCGGCCTGGGATTGGCGGCCAGCCGGGTGCGCTACGCCCGCGCGTTGCGCGAGCGGCTGCCCAGGGTCGCCGAGGTCTTCGCCGCCGGGGACATCGATTTCCGGATGGTGCAAACCATGGTGTACCGGACCGATCTGATCACCGACCCCGACGTGATGGCCCGCGTGGACGAGCAGTTGGCCGCCCGGGTGGCGCGCTGGCCGTCGATGACCCCGGCGCGCCTGGGCGCCCAGGTGGACAAGATCGTCGCGAGAGCCGACGCCGATGCGGTGCGCCGGCGTCGCGAGCGGGCCGCGGGGCGCGAGGTGTGGATCGGCGAGATGGGGGACGGGCTGGCCCGCCTCGAGGGCGTGCTGTTAAGCCCGGACGCCCACGCCCTGGACGCGCGGCTGTCCGCGTTGGCGGCCAGCGTGTGCGGCGACGATCCCCGCACGCGTGAGCAGCGCCGCGCCGACGCGCTGGGGGCGCTGGCCGCCGGGGCCGACCGGCTGGGATGCCGGTGCGGGCGACCGGATTGTGCCGCCGGCGCCCGGGCGCCGGCCGGGCCGGTGGTGATCCATGTGATCGCCGAGCAGGCCACCCTCGACGGCCACGGCTCGGCGCCGGCCTGCGAACTGCGGGCGGACGGGCTGATCCCGCCGGAGTTGATCACCGAGCTGTCTGCCTCGGCCAAGCTGGTGCCGCTGGTCCATCCCGGGGATGCGCCGCCCGAGCCCGGCTATGTGCCCTCGCAGGCACTGGCCGATTTCGTGCGCTGCCGGGATCTGACCTGCCGCTGGCCGGGCTGTGATTGCCCGGCGGTGGCCTGCGACATCGACCACACCGTTCCCCACGCCGCCGGTGGGCCCACCCACGCGAGCAACCTCAAGTGCTACTGCCGCGCGCATCATTTGGTGAAGACGTTTTGGGGCTGGCGCGAAAAGCAGCTGCCCGACGGCACGCTGATCCTGACCTCCCCGGCCGGGCGCACCTACGTCACCACACCGGGCAGCGCGCTGTTGTTCCCCAGCCTGTGCGCGGCCACCGGGGCGATCGCCGCTCCTGAAGCCGACCCGCCGCAAGACTACTGCGCCGAACGCGCCGCGATGATGCCCAGACGACGCCGCACCCGCGGCCAAGACCGGGCCTACCGGGTGGCCACCGAGCGCAGATCCAACCGCGACGACCGGATGGCCCGAAACGCCGCGGCCCCCAGCTACTTCGGACCCGCCCCACCACCCGAACCCGACGACGACCCAGCACCTTTCTAACTCGAGGCGACGACAAATAGGCGCCACTCGCCGGGCACACCCTTGAGTTCATGCGCGCCCCGGTCATCGAACTGCAGGCCTGATCCGATCACCAGGTCGCGCAGGGTGCTGGACACCAGCACCTCGTTCGGTCCCGCCAGGGCACTCACCCGCGCGCCGATATGCACGGCGATTCCGCCGATGTCGTCACCGCGGACCTCGCACTCGCCGGTGTGCAGCCCGGCGCGTACCTCAATGCCCAACGCTTGCAACGCGTCACGGATCGCCATGGCGCAGCGGATCGCTCGCTGAGGACCGTCGAACATTGCCAGAAAACCGTCGCCCGATGTGTTGACCTCGCGACCCCGAAACCGAGAAAGCTGCGATCTCACGACGGCGTCGTGCGCATCAAGCAGCGCATGCCAGTCACGGTCACCCATCTCTGCCGCGCGGCGCGTCGAATCCACAATGTCGGTGAACAGCACAGTCGCGAGAACCCGGTCGTCCGGCACCTCGGGCTGTTCTCCCGTAAGGAATTCGGCGATCTCCTGGAACGAATCCCGCCACGGTTCCACCCAGTGGTACAAGTTGCGCCCCGGCAGCTCAACGTATTTCGCGTCGGATATGTGATCAGCGACGTACTTGCCCCACGCGGGCGGGACCATCACGTCGTCGGCGTGCTGGAGCACGAGAGTTGGCACGCGGATGGTCGGGAGCACCGCCCGCACGTCTACCTCGGTCAATAGAGGCATTAAGAGAGCGTAGGTTCGTGGGCTCGCGGCAAGCCGGTCATGTCGCGCAACCGCTGCGCTGATCTCCTCGTTCCATGGCATGTCGGGATTGATCGAAAGCCAGTATTCACCCCTTCCCCACATGGCTGTCAGGGCAGCGCGGATTTCGTCGGAATCGATGCCATCAGTCCGTTCAGCAACCGGATTGGCGAAGCCCTCCAGCACCACGAGCGCGGTGGTCCGAGCCGGATATGTTGCAGCGAATAGCGCGCCCGGCGCTAACGCGCCAGGCCCGGTGAGGAGCACTGCTTCACGGCTTTCGAGATCGTCGAGCACCGCAGTGATGCTGTCAGCCCATTGCTCCAGGGTCGGTAGCGCGCCCGGCTCGACAGGGTCGGACACTCCACTGCCCGGCTGGTCGAAGAAGATCACTCGACCCAGCGATGTCATCGCCTCGACCCAGCCTCGAACAGCCGGTAGCTCCGGAAATACCTCACAGTTTGTGAACCAGTTCGGGACGAACACGATGTCGCGCTCACCCTCTGGGGACGCCCTATAGGCGACGCGCAAATCCCCGTTCATCGCATACCGCGTCACCGAGAACACGGCGGAAGTTTAAGCCGGGCAGCAGGCAGTCGCGTATCGCCAGTGTTTTTGCTTCTCACGAGCGCCCGTCGAAGTGTTCTTCAGCCAGCCGGTGCCATCATTTGCCGAAGAGTTTTGGGGCCGGCGACGCTCGTCAGGCACCGCAGAAGCGGCTGGAGCCATACTTGCCGCACCAGATGTCACCTGCGTTCGCGTCGCTCAGTTCGGCGTCATTGTGGGCTAAGTGGAGGACGGTGACCCCGTCTGGGGCCACAACGAGCTCGGCTTTCCATGCGGTCTGCTCGTTGAGGGTGCCGTCCATTCCGTCGCCCCAGGTACCGATGCGCTGGTCCAACCTGATCGCGAGACCCACGCCGTCGCCCTGTGTCCACCGTATGGTCCACTTCTCGCCGTCGCGGGCGCTGGACCCGAGCAGGATCGTCCCGGTGCCGTCGGGCGCGATCGTCATCATGCTTTCGTGCCTCTGCCAGTGTCCGACGTAGTCGCCGCGCGCCGTTTGCATCGGCGTGTTGTCCGCCGGATCGGCGTTGGCGACCGCGGCACCCGTAAGGAATGCGGTGGCTGCTGAGGTGAGGGCCACGATCGAGCGGACAGCAATGTTCGGCATGGCGAATGTTCCTTCTGCTGTATTTGGTCGCACCAAGGACGCTACGACAATTCGATCTGCACTAGACGAGTAATTCGATCAGCCAACCTGGTAAGACTCCCGTGACACCACGAAGAAGTGCCCGGTGCCGGAGTCGGTACACGATCTGAATGCCAGACACCCGCGACGGGTGCACTGCCTGCGCCGAGGACGAAGACGTTACCCCGCCGGACGCTGATCCGACCTCCCCGGCCGGGCGCACCTACGTCACCACCCCGGGCGGCGCGCTGCTGTTCCCCAGCCTGTGCGCGGCCACCGAAGCCGGCTGAGGAGCGGTCGCGCTCAGCAGCCGACCGGGCCGCCGCCCGCGGGGCAGGTGATCACGGTGGGTGTGCAGCTCACCGATGTCGTCGAGACGGCGAACGCGAGCAGCAGCGCGAACAGAACCTTCTTCCCCCTGGTCATGGCGAAATCGTAACGGCCGGCCGGGTTTTCCCGCGGCGGTTTCCGCACAGACACAGGATGATTGCTCCATGTCCGCGTCGCTGCCCCCGCTGGCCGGCGAAGATTACGTCTGCGCCGATTGTGGGCTGAGCTATTCCGACACCCCGCCCGACGAAGCGGTCGGCGTCATCGCCGCCCTGCCGGAGCGGGTGCGCGCGGCCGTCTCCGCGATCCCGCCCGAGGTGCGACGTGTGCGGCCCGGCACCGGCGTGTGGTCGGTCGCCGAGTACCTCTGCCACCTGCGCGACGTCTACGTCAGCTTCACCATCCGGCTGCACCGCGTCCGCACCGAGGACCGGCCCGCGTGGGAGCCGATGCTCAACGACCTGCGGGCCCGCCGCTTCCGCTACAACGACTGCGACATCGACGCCACGCTGGGCGAGCTGGCGGCCGCCGCGGCGGGATTTCGCGACGAAGTCGCGCGCATTGCGGACGACGGCTGGGACCGCACCGGGACCCGGCTACCGGGGGAGCGGCGCACCGCCCGCTGGCTGGTCCGCCAGGCGATGCACGAGGGCGTGCATCACCTCGCCGATATCCGGAGAATCGGGGAAACGGCTCGCTGAAGCCGCCTCGCGGCCAGGTCGCTCCCGCTTCGGTCGCGAATTTGGCTCTGAGCTGGTCGTCCCCTAGACTCTAGGGGTTGCCTTGGGCAGACCTCGGCCGGTGCGAATCGGCCCCGCGTGCCCTTCGGTGACAAAGACCGCGCATGTCAGGTTTTTTGGTGGGCTGTGGCTTGCCTCCTGCCGTGCACACGCAACCAGGTCAGGAGATCGAGTGATTCAGCAGGAATCGCGGCTGAAGGTCGCCGATAACACCGGCGCCAAGGAGATCTTGTGCATCCGGGTGCTCGGCGGTTCGTCGCGACGCTACGCCGGCATCGGTGACGTCATCGTCGCCACCGTCAAGGACGCCATCCCGGGCGGCAACGTCAAGCGCGGGGACGTCGTCAAGGCCGTCGTGGTGCGCACGGTCAAGGAGCGCCGCCGCCCGGACGGCAGCTACATCAAGTTCGACGAGAACGCCGCGGTGATCATCAAGCCGGACAACGACCCGCGCGGCACGCGCATTTTCGGCCCCGTCGGCCGCGAGCTGCGCGAGAAGCGGTTCATGAAGATCATCTCGCTCGCCCCGGAGGTTTTGTAAATGAAGGTCCGCAAGGGCGACACCGTGTTGGTCATCGCCGGCAAGGACAAGGGTGCCAAGGGCAAGGTGCTGCAGGCCTACCCCGACCGCAACCGCGTGCTGGTCGAAGGCGTCAACCGGATCAAGAAGCACACCGCGATCTCGACCAACCAGCGCGGGGCGCAGTCGGGCGGAATCGTCACGCAGGAAGCCCCGATCCACGTCTCCAACGTGATGGTGGTCGACTCCGACGGCAAGCCCGCTCGCGTCGGCTACCGCGTCGACGAGGAGACCGGCAAGCGGGTCCGCATCTCCAAGCGCAACGGCAAGGACATCTGAGGCCATGACCACAGCAGAAAAAGTGCAGCCGCGCCTGAAAGAGCGCTACCGCAACGAGATTCGCGATTCGCTGCAGCAGCAGTTCGGCTACGCCAACGTCATGCAGATCCCGACGGTGACCAAGGTCGTCGTCAACATGGGTGTCGGCGACGCGGCACGCGACGCGAAACTGATCAACGGCGCGGTCAACGACCTGAGCCTGATCACCGGGCAGCGCCCCGAGATTCGTCGCGCGCGCAAGTCGATCGCGCAGTTCAAACTGCGTGAGGGCATGCCGATCGGCGCGCGGGTCACCCTGCGCGGCGACCGGATGTGGGAGTTCCTGGACCGCCTCACCTCGATCGCGCTGCCGCGTATCCGCGACTTCCGCGGCCTGTCGCCCAAGCAGTTCGACGGTGTCGGCAACTACACCTTCGGCCTGGCCGAGCAGTCGGTGTTCCACGAGATCGACGTGGACAAGATCGACCGGGTTCGCGGCATGGACATCAACGTCGTCACCTCGGCGACAACCGACGACGAAGGACGAGCGCTGTTGCGGGCCCTCGGCTTTCCCTTCAAGGAGAACTGAGCAGATGGCGAAGAAGGCACTGGTCAACAAGGCCGCACGCAAACCGAAGTTCGCGGTGCGGGGCTACACGCGCTGCAACAAGTGCGGCCGGCCGCGCGCGGTCTTCCGCAAGTTCGGCCTGTGCAGGATCTGCCTGCGCGAGATGGCGCACGCGGGCGAACTGCCCGGCGTGCAAAAGAGCAGCTGGTAATCCAGGACCCCAAGACCAACCCAGAACAGGCGCGCGACAGGCCCGGACCGGGAACCACCGCGAGGAAGGTACCAACGCTGTCATGACGATGACGGACCCGATCGCAGACTTCTTGACACGTCTGCGCAACGCCAATTCGGCGTATCACGACGAGGTGACGTTGCCGCACTCGAAGATCAAGGCCAACATCGCCCAGATCCTCAAGGCCGAGGGCTACATCACCGACTACCGGACGGAAGACGCCCGGGTCGGCAAGTCGCTGGTCGTCCAGCTCAAGTACGGCCCCAGCCGGGAGCGCAGCATCGCCGGGTTGCGGCGGGTGTCCAAGCCCGGCCTGCGGGTGTATGCGAAATCCACCAACCTGCCGCGCGTGCTCGGCGGCCTGGGCGTGGCGATCATCTCGACCTCCTCGGGCCTGTTGACCGATCGTCAGGCAGCCAGACAGGGCGTGGGCGGCGAAGTCCTCGCGTACGTGTGGTGAGGGGATAGACATGTCGCGCATTGGTAAGCAGCCGGTTCCGGTTCCCGCCGGAGTCGACGTAACGATCGAGGGCCAGCAGGTCTCGGTGAAGGGGCCCAAGGGCAGCCTTAATCTGACGGTCGCCGAACCGATCACGGTGGCGCGCAACGAGGACGGCGCGATCGTGGTCACCCGTCCCAACGACGAGCGGCGCAACCGCTCGCTGCACGGGCTGTCGCGGACCCTGGTGTCCAACCTGGTCACCGGCGTGACCGAGGGCTACACCACCAAGATGGAGATCTTCGGCGTCGGTTACCGCGTGCAGCTCAAGGGCGCCAACCTCGAGTTCGCGCTGGGTTACAGCCACCCCGTGGTCATCGAGGCGCCAGAGGGCATCACGTTCGCGGTCCAGTCGCCGACGAAGTTCTCGATCACCGGTATCGACAAGCAGAAGGTCGGCCAGATCTCGGCGAACATCCGCCGCCTGCGCCGTCCCGACCCATACAAGGGCAAGGGCGTGCGCTACGAGGGCGAGCAGATCCGCCGCAAGGTCGGAAAGACAGGTAAGTAGTCATGGCGCAAAAACAAGCTGACACCGCCGCGCGAAAGCCGGTGGGGCAGAGCGTATCCGCAACGCGTCGGGTCTCCCGGCTGCGTCGGCACGCCCGGCTGCGCAAGAAGATCGCGGGCACGCCCGAGCGCCCCCGCCTCGTCATCAACCGCTCCGCGCGACACATCCACGTGCAGCTGGTCAACGACGAGAACGGCACCACGGTGGCCGCCGCGTCCTCGATCGAGGACGACGTGCGCGGCCTGGACGGCGACAAGAAGGCCCGCAGCGTGCGGGTGGGCCAGCTGATCGCCGAGCGTGCCAAGGCCGCCGGCATCGACACCGTGGTGTTCGACCGCGGCGGGTACACCTACGGCGGACGGATCGCGGCGCTGGCCGATGCCGCGCGCGAGAACGGATTGAGTTTCTAGATGACCGAGAACCAGACCGGAAGGACCGCATAATGGCGGAACAGTCGGCCGGCGGCCCTGAGGCCCGCGGCGACAACCGCGACAACCGCGACAACCGCGGTCGGCGCGACGGCGGCGGGCGTGGTGGCCGCGACCGCGACGGCGACAAGAGCAACTACCTGGAGCGGGTCGTCGCCATCAACCGTGTCTCCAAGGTGGTCAAGGGTGGTCGGCGCTTCAGCTTCACCGCCCTGGTCATCGTGGGCGACGGCAACGGCATGGTCGGCGTCGGCTACGGCAAGGCCAAGGAAGTTCCGGCCGCCATCGCCAAGGGCGTGGAAGAGGCGCGCAAGGGCTTCTTCCGGGTGCCGCTGATCGGCGGCACCATCACGCACCCGGTGCAGGGTGAGGCGGCCGCGGGCGTGGTGCTGTTGCGCCCGGCCAGCCCCGGTACCGGTGTGATCGCCGGCGGCGCGGCGCGTGCGGTGCTGGAATGCGCTGGCGTGCGCGACATCCTGGCCAAGTCGTTGGGCAGCGACAACGCGATCAACGTGGTGCACGCCACCGTCACCGCGCTCAAGCTGCTGCAGCGGCCCGAGGAGGTGGCCGCCCGGCGCGGACTGCCCATCGAGGACGTCGCCCCGGCCGGAATGCTGCGGGCACGACGTGAAAGTGAAGCGCTGGCCGCCAGTGCCGCGCGCGAGGGAACGGCACCGCAATGAGCCAGTTGAAGATCACCCAGGTGCGTAGCACCATCGGGGCCCGCTGGAAGCAGCGGGAGAGCCTGCGCACCCTGGGGCTGCGACGGATCCGCCATTCGGTGATCCGTGAGGACAACCCACAGACCCGCGGCCTGATCGCGGTGGTCAATCACCTCGTCGAGGTGGAGGAGGCCAAATGACCATCAAGCTGCACGATCTGAAGCCCGCGCCCGGCTCGAAGACCGCCCGCACCCGCGTCGGTCGCGGTGAGGGCTCGAAGGGCAAGACCGCCGGCCGTGGCACCAAGGGCACCAAGGCCCGCAAGAACGTGCCGGCCACCTTCGAGGGTGGGCAGATGCCGATTCACATGCGGCTGCCCAAGCTCAAGGGATTCCGGAACCGGTTCCGCACCGAATACGAGATCGTCAACGTCGGCGACATCAACCGGCTCTTCCCGCAGGGCGGCTCTATCGGCGTGGACGAGTTGGTGGCCAAGGGCGCGGTCCGCAAGAACGCGTTGGTCAAGGTCCTCGGCGACGGCAAGCTGACCGTCAAGGTCGACCTCACCGCGCACAAGTTCAGCGGCAGCGCCCGCGAGAAGATCACCGCCGCCGGCGGATCGGTCACCGAGCTCTGATCAGCCGAGCCGCGGAATGACCTCCGCGGCAAGGCGTTCCATCTGCTCCCGGTTCTCGTCGACGTCGACGCCGACGGGATTGAGCAGCAGGTATTCGGCGCCAGCGTCGATCACCTCCCGCAGCCCGCGCGCGACGTCGTCGGGTGTGCCCGACACCGGGACGTCTTCGACGCCCGGCATCTTGCCGTAGATCCGCCGCAGCCCGGCGAGCACCCGCTCGCGGGCCAGCGCCGCGTCGTCGTCGACCATCAGGTAGACGCGCTTGCCGATGGTGAAATGCGCTGCGTCCTTTTGCTGTTCGTCGAGTTCGCGGCGCACCACGGCGACGGCCCCGGCGAAGGCCTCGGTGGTCGACGAACCGGCGCCCAGGAACGAGTCGCCGTGGCGCACCGCCCTGGCCAGGGCCCTGGGCGCCAGGCCGCCGAACCAGATGGGCGGGTGCGGCCGTTGCACCGGCTTGGGTGCGATCGGTAGGTCGTCGACGTCGCGGAATCGGCCGTGGAAACTCACCCGCGGTTCGTCGGACCAGGCCGCCTTCATCAGCTTCAGCCCCTCGGTGAAATACGAGATGTACGTGTCCTTTTCGACGCCGAACGCGGCGAACCTGCGGAAGCCGCCACCGGTTCCGACGCCGAGGTCCAGCCGGCCGTGGCTCAGCCGGTCGACGGCGGTCACCGAAGAGGCCAGCTGCAGCGGGTCGTGCAGCGACGTCACCAGCACGGCGACCCCCAGGCGCAGCCGTCGGGTGCAGGCCGCGCAGTAGGCCAGCAGCTCCAGGGGCGCCAGCAGCGGTGCCTCGCCGACGATCTGCTCGAGCACCCAGCCGCCCTCGAAGCCCAGATCCTCGGCCCGGACCAGGTAATCCCGCAGGCCCTCTCCGTCGAACCCGTCGTAATCGAATTGGGGGATGGCGATGGAGAACCTCACCCCACCACCGTACGGCGGCGGTGTCGGTAGGCTGCGAACATGTTCGCCTTCCTGCCCTCGCTTCCCGGGGTCGACGACGTCCGCGCGCTGGCCGGGCGCGTCGACACCGCCCGCCACCACGGCGTACCCAACGGCTGCGTGCTCGAACTCGACCTGCGTTCGGCGCCGCCTGAGGCGACGGGGTTCGACCCGCTGGCGATCTTCGGCGGCGGCAGGCCGATGACGCTGCGCGACGCGGTCGCCGCCATCCACCGCGCGGCCGAGGACCCGCGCGTCGCCGGGCTGATCGCCCGCGTGCAACTGGCCGCCTCGCCGCCCGCGGCGGTGCAGGAGTTGCGCGAGGCCGTCACCGCGTTCAGCGCCGCCAAGCCCTCGCTGGCGTGGGCCGAAACCTACCCGGGCACGCTGTCCTACTATCTGGCCTCGGCGTTCAACGAGGTGTGGATGCAGCCGTCGGGAAGCGTCGGGCTGATCGGTTTCGCGAGCAACGCCACCTTCCTGCGCGACGCGTTCGACAAGGCGGGGATCGAACCGCAATTCGTCGCGCGCGGCCAATACAAGTCGGCGGCAAACCGTTTCACCGAGCACGGCTTCACGACCGCGCACCGCGAGGCCGTCACCCGCATGCTGGAAAGCCTGCAGCAGCAGGCGTGGCAGGCCATCGCCGAAGCCCGCAAGCTCGACCCCGGCGCGCTGGACACGCTGGCCAACCGCGCGCCGCTGTTGCGCGACGACGCCGTGGCCGCCGGGCTGCTCGACCGGATCGGATTCCGCGACGAGGCCTACGCCCGGATCGCGGAACTGGTTGGCGTGAAGGATGTTTCGGACGACACCGAGCCGCCGCGGCTGTACCTGGCGCGCTACGCCGGCGCCGCCCGTTCGCGGCTGGCCCCGCCCCGGCCGTCGGTTCCCGGCCGCCGGCCCAAGCCGACGCTGGCCGTCATCACGCTCGACGGCATGATCGTCGACGGGCGCGGCGGACCCCAGTTCCTGCCGTTGGGCGCCGCCACCGCCGGCGGCGACACCATCGGCGCGGCGCTGCGCCAGGCCGCCGCCGACGACTCGGTGTCCGCGATCGTGTTGCGGGTGAACAGTCCCGGCGGGACGATCACCGCGTCCGAGAGCATCTGGCGCGAGGTGACCAGGGCCCGCAAGCGCGGCAAGCCGGTGGTCGCGTCCATGGGCGCCGTGGCGGCCTCCGGCGGCTATTACGTCTCGATGGGCGCCGACGCCATCGTCGCCAACCCCGCGACGGTGACCGGCTCGATCGGGGTGATCACCGGCAAGCTGGTGATCCGGGACCTGTTGGAGCGGTTGGGGGTCGGCTCGGACACCGTGCGCACCAACGCCAATGCCGACGTCTGGTCGATCGACGCGCCGTTCACGCCGGAGCAGCAGGCCCATCGCGAGGCGGAGGCCGACCTGTTCTACGCCGACTTCGTGCAGCGGGTCGCCGAGGCGCGCAACCTGACGGCCGAGGCCGCCGATCGTGTTGCGCAGGGGCGTATTTGGACCGGCGCCGACGCCCTCGAGCGCGGCCTGGTCGACGAACTCGGCGGCTTGCGCACGGCGGTGCGCCGGGCCAAGGTGCTGGCCGGGCTGGACCAGGACGACGAGGTCCGCATCGTCAACTATCCGAGCTCGTCGCTGCTGGACATGGTGCGGCCACGCGCCTCGTCGCAGCCGGCCGCCGCGTCGGTGTCGGACGCGCTGGCCGCCCTGCTGGGCCGCACGCTCGCCGGCATCCGGGACAACGTCGAACAGAGCGTCAACGGCGCCAGCGCGCTGTGGCCGGGGCAGGCGCGGTTCTAGCCGGTAAGCCCGCCGCTGATGAAGATGATCTCGCCGAGCGGGTCGTCGTTCTCGGGGGGTGGCGCCTCGATGCCGTTGCGCGCAAACAGTTCCGTTCGGGTGATCCCTTCGACGTTCCACCGCTTGGAACTCAGGTAGTCCACCACGTGGTTGCGCTCGCCGGCGTAGACCAGCGACGCCATGTCGATATCCACGCCGTGGTCGCGAAACGAGCCGGACATCTCGCGCACCCGCTCGGCGTCGAAATCGATGATGCCGGGCACGAATTCGGTCGCGACCGTGCTGCCGGGCGCGCTGAGCGCGGTGATGTTGTCGAACAACCGGTCCTGGGCTTCGGGCGGCAGGTAGATCAGCAGCCCCTCGGCCAGCCACGCGGTCGGTGCCGTCGTGTCGAACCCGGCGGCTTTCAGGGCGGTCGGCCAGTCGGCGCGCAGGTCGATCGGCACGGTGCGCCGCGTCGCGGTCGGTTCGGCACCGATGCCGGCCAGCGTGCCCGACTTGAAGTCGATCACGCGCGGCTGGTCGATCTCGTAGACCACCGTGCCGTCCGGCCACGGTAACCGGTAGGCGCGCGAATCCAGGCCGGATGCCAGGATCACGACTTGCCGGATCCCGCCGTCGGTCGCGTTGATGAAATAGTCGTCGAAGTACTTGGTGCGCACCGCCATTCCGTCGACCATCGCCTGCATGCGCACCGTCGAAGCGTTCTCGATCGCTTCCAGGTCGAGCTCGCCGTCCATCATCTTGGTGAAGAAGTCCACCCCCACCGCGCGAACCAGCGGTTCGGCAAAGGGGTCGTGGATCAGGCCGCGGGGATCGCGGGTCGCCATGGCGCGACCGGCGGCCACCATGGTCGCGGTCGCGCCCACACTGGACGCCAGATCCCACTCGTCGTCGTGAGCGCGTGACATAGCCGAAACCCTAGCCAACCCGCTACTTGTACGTTGCGGCGACGTAGCTCAACTCGCCGAAGGTCGCCGACATCTCGTCCTCGGGAAAGTCGAACCCGTTCTGCGCGTACAACTCCCGGGCGGGATAGGTGGTCACCTGCCAGTCATGCGTCTGCAGGTAGTCGACGACGACGTTGCGCTCGCCCCGGTAGAACAGGTCGGCCGCGTTGAGGTCCAAACCGAGCCGCTGCCACCGTTCGCTGATGCGTCGCAACCGCTCGTCGGAGAAGACGTCGGGATCGGGCACATGCTCGGTGGCCAGCCGGCTGCCCAGGGCGCTGAGCGCCGTGAGGTTGTCGAACAACCGGTCCTGGGCCTCGGGCGGCAGGTAGGGCAGCAGCCCCTCCGCGCTCCACGCCGTCGGCTGGGCGACGTCGAACCCGCCCTCGCGCAACGCCGCCGGCCAGTCGTCGCGCAGGTCGATCGCGATCGTGCGGCGCTCGGCGGTCGGTGCAGCGCCGAGGCCGGCCAGCGTGTCGGTCTTGAAGGCGATGACCTGTGGCTGGTCGATCTCGTAGACGACGGTGCCCGCCGGCCAGCCCAGCCGGTAGGCCCGGGTGTCCAGCCCGCTCGCCAGGATCACCGCCTGGCGCACACCGGCTTTGGTGGCGCCGATGAAGAAGTCGTCGAAGAAGCGGGTGCGAACCGTGATCTGTTCGGCCCGCGCCTTGCGATTGAACAGCGGGTCGTCCTCGAAATCGACCTGCCCGTCCACGATGCGGATGAAGGGCTCCAGGCCGACCGCGCGCACCAGCGGATCGGCGAACGGGTCGTCGAGCAGCGGATCGGGTCCCTGCGACGCCACCGCGCGCGACGCCGCGACCATGGTGGCCGTCGCACCCACGCTGGACCCGGGTCCCCAGCTGTCGCCTTCGCTACGTCCCACGCTCATCGCGTGCCGCTCACGTAGAGCATGTCGCCCATGCGAGTGTCGTCTCCATCCAGGGGCGGAAGATCGTTGGCCGCGAACAGCTCTCGGATGCTGACCACTTCCAGCGCCCACCCACGATCCCTGAGGTAGGCGGCCGCCTCGTTGCGGTCCCCGAAGTAGACCAGCCCCGCCATGTCCAGCTCGAAACCGTGCGCGCGCCAGCGCTCGGAAATGCGCTGCATGCGTTCCTTCAGCTTCTCCTCGTCACCGGGCTCGCGGTTGGGCGCGCTCTCGGTCGCCAGCCGGCTGCCCGGCGCGCTGAGTTCGGTGATGGTGTCCAGCAACCGGTCCTGCGCCTCCGGCGGCAGGTAACCGAGCAGGCCCTCGGCGCTCCACGCGGTCGGCTGCGCCGGGTCGAACCCGGCGGCGCGCAACGCGGCGGGCCAGTCGTCGCGCAGGTCCACGGCCACCACCCGCCGGCCGGCGGTGGGCGCGGCGCCCAGCTCGGCCAGGGTGCGCGACTTGAACTCGATCACCTGCGGCTGGTCCACCTCGTAGACGACGGTCCCGGCGGGCCACGTCAGCCGGTAGGCCCGGGCGTCCAGCCCCGAGGCCAGGATCACCGCCTGTTTGATGCCCGCCCCCGCCGCGTCCAGGAAGAACTCGTCGAAGAACTTGGTGCGCACCGCCATGTTGTCGGCCATCCGCGACATCGCGCCGGCCGAACCGGTGGAGCCGTCGTGCACGTCGTTCAGTTCGTCCGGGTTCACTTCGCCGGTCGCGAGCCGGGTGAGCAGCTCCACGCCGACGGCCCGGACCAGCGGCTCGGCGAACGGGTCGTTGATCAGCGGACGCTCGGCGCGGGTCGCCACCGCGCGGGCCGCGGCCACCATCGTCGCGGTCACCCCGACGCTGGAGGCCAGGTCCCAGGTGTCGCCCTCATACCTGGTGGAAGTCATGTTTGCCCCTGTTCAGAACTAGTCCATCTAATATTTAGTCGATATAACAAGCTGCTACCACTGTACGCTTCCCGCGTTTCGCGGCAACCTTGACTGATGAGCGATCGGGTGCTGATCACGGGCGCTTCGTCGGGGCTGGGGGCCGCGCTGGCGCGCAAGCTGGCCGGGCGGCACGCGGTGGTGGGGCTCGTCGCGCGGCGCCGGGACCGGCTCGGACAGGTGCTGGCCGAGTGCCGGCGGACCTCGCCGTCCTCGGCGATGTGGGTGGCCGACCTGGCCGACACCGCGGCGCTGCAGGACCTGGCCGCCCAGGCCTGGGAGGCGCTCGGCGGCATCGACGTGCTGATCAACAACGCCGCCGTCCCCAAGCGGCGGCCCGTTGCCGCGCTGGAGCCCGACGAAGTCGAAGACGTCATGCGGGTCAACTTCTTCGCCCCGATGCGGCTGACGCTGGCGCTGTTGCCGCGGATGCTGGCGCGCGGGTCGGGGATGATCGTCAACGTGTCGAGCGTCGGCGGTCGGCTCGGAATCATCCACGAATCCGCCTACTGCGCAAGCAAATTCGCGTTGTGCGGGTGGAGCGAGGCGATGGCCGTGGACCTGCACGGCTCCGGGGTCTCGGTGAAACTGATCGAGCCGGGCCCCGTCGACACCGAGATCTGGGACCAGCCCGGCAGTGAGGAGCCGCTCTACCAGGGCCCCAAGGTGCCCGCCGACGAGGTGGCCGACGGCATCATCGCGGCCCTGGACGGCGACGGCTTCGAGCACTACGTGCCCGACCTGAGGGCGGTCGTCGACGCCAAGAACGCCGATCTCGATGCGTACATCGCGGGAGCGGCCGGGATGGCGCCGAGATGAAGGCGCTGGTGTACGGCGTCGCGCCGGAGCCGGTCGAGGTGCCCGAGGGCGCGAACACGCTCACCGCGAACCTGGGCCGCACCCCGACCGCCCTGCGGGACGTGCCCGATCCCCAACTGCCGCACGACGATTGGGTGCTCACCCGGCCGCGGCTGACCGGCATCTGCGGCTCGGATTCCAAGCAGATCCTGATGGATTTCGGCGAGGGCGACGCCGACAACGCGATGTCCTCCTTCTGCTCCTTCCCGCAGGTCATGGGCCACGAGGTGGTCGCCGACGTGGTGGCGCTCGGGCCTAGGGCCCGCGGCCTCGAGGTGGGGCAGCGGGTGGTGCTCAACCCGTGGCTGTCCTGCGGCCCCCGCGGCATCGAGCCGCCGTGTCCGGCATGCGAGGACGGCGACTACAGCCTGTGCTGGAGCTTCACCGACGGCGACATCAAGGCCGGCATCCACACCGGTGTGTCCGCCGACGTGACGGGCGGTTACGCCGAGCTGATGCCCGCCCACGACAGCATGCTGTTAGGGGTGCCGGACGCGATTCCGGACGAGATGGCCGTGTTCGCCGACCCGTTTTCGGTGTCCCTGCACGCGATCACCCGCCACCCGCCGCCGCGCGGCGGCCGCGCCCTGGTGTACGGGGCCGGCTCGCTGGGGTTGTGTGCGGTGGCGATCCTGCGGGCGCTCTACCCGGACGTGGCCGTCGCCGTGGTGGCGCGCTTCGGTGCGCAGGCCGAGCTGGCCCGGCGGTTCGGGGCCGCCAGGGTGCTGGCGCACGAACCGCGGCTGGACCTGATCGAGCAGCTGGTCGCCTGGGGCGGCGGGCGGCTGCGACAGCCGCTGCTGGGGCTACCGATGGCCCACCCGGGCGCGCTCGACGTGGTCTACGACACCATCGGCAAACCCGAGACGTTCGAAGTGGGGGTGCGGGTGCTGCGCTCGCGGGGGACCTTGGTGAAGGCCGGTGTGCACGCCCCCGGCCGCTGGGAGTGGAGCCCCTTGTATTTCAAGGAGATCGCCCTCGTGGGGTCGAACGCGTTCGGCGTCGAGGAGGTCGAGGGCCGGCGCAAGCACGCCATCGCCCACTACCTCGACCTGGCCGCCGGTGGCCGAATCGACTTGCGCCCCATGCTGACCCACACCTTTCGGCTCGACCAGTGGCGCGACGCGTTCCTCGCGATCGCCAACCAGGGCGACAGCGGGGCGGTGAAGGTCGCGATCGACCAGCGCTAGGCGGGGCGGGTGGCGCGGTAGTAGTTCAGCCGCCCGAGGACCCGGTGCCGCATCGATGCCACCTCCGTGCACTCGAACCCCGCCCCGCGCAGCAGCCGGGGGATCGCGTCGCCGAGGTTGCCCGCCGCGTGGTGATTGCGCCTGATGAGCCGCGC
>NZ_LZIZ01000041.1:0-20694 GCF_001666915.1 Mycobacterium sp. E3339
TGGTCATCGAGGGCCAGAACGCCGACGGCGTCACCGTCGAACAGGACGAGTTCGAGGTCGCCGGCACGGACCCGGGGCTGCTGCTCATCGGAGCCGGACCGGTCGGGGGTCAGCGAAAACAGCACCACTCCGGCGACGGCGGCGGCGATCGCGGCCAGCGCGCTTCCGGCGAGGAACATCGGCCGGCGCCTGCGGGGGACGACCTCGTCCTCGTCGTCGACGGCGCTGTATGCCAGCACGCCGGCGTCCGCGTTGCCCCAGACGTCGAGGTAGGTCGGCGCCACCGCACGGGGACTCAACTCCCCGGTGCCGGGGTCAAGCGCGTAGGCCAGGGCCGCCGTGGACGAGGCGAACAGCGGCGCGTTCGCCGAGGCCAGCGCCGCCCCGCGGGCCAGCGCCATCTCCGGCTCCTCCGGCGCCGTCACCTCGAGCGGGCTCTCCGCCTCGAGCGCGGGTTTGACCGGGACGATGTCCGTGCCGCAGCCGATCAGGAAGACGCCGTCCGCGCGCGTGCCCCGTTCGGTGAGGCCGGTGATCATCGCCGCCAACTCGGCGGTAATCGAACGCTGGGGGGCTGCCAGCTGCTGGCGGTGCAGGTCGACGATCGAACCGTCGGCGACGTCGACCACGGCCAGCGTCGCCGCCGCCGGCTCGACGAACAGCATCGCGATGCGTTCGTAGTCGAGCGCGGCGCCGAACGTCTGGGCCAGCGCGGCCGCGGCCAGTAGCGGGGACACCAGCATCACGCCGCCCATGCCCCGGCGGGCCATCGCGTCCCGCAGCGCGCCGACACCGGCGGCGTCCGTCCAGGTCACGCCGGTCGACTCCAGGTGGTAGCCGCCGGCGAGCGCGCCCGCGCAGCCACCCGTGACGATGTACCTGCATTTCCCGTTCGTCACGGTGCCGATACCGATCACCCCGCCGCCCCCGCCGCGGCCGTAGGGACGTGGCGCGCGGCCGCGTCTGCGCGCACACTGGGCGGTGACGGCACGAGCGGCGAGGAGGTCGCGTGGGCGAATACGGTGCTTTCGGGTTCGACCCCGAAGAGTTCGATCGCATGATCCGCGAGGGCAGCGAGGGGCTGCGCGAGGTCTTCGAGCGGGTCAGCAAATTTGTCGCGGCCCCCGGGGCCCGGCCCGGGTGGTCGTCGTTCTTCGACGACCTGTCGCGCCGCCCGCGCCCGCAGCCGGAGACCGCCGGCGAGGCGGGCGACGGCGTCTGGGCCATTTACACGGTAGACGCCGACGGCGGCGCGCACGTCGAACAGGTCTACGCGACCGAGCTCGACGCGCTGCGGGCCAACAAGGAGAACGTCGACCCCAAGCGCAAGGTGCGATTCCTGCCCTATGGGATCGCGGTCAGCGTGCTCGACGGCGATTCGCCCGACGAGGAAGCCGACGAGCCGGCGTAACGCCCTCAGCCCTGCTGGACGACGTTCGAACTAGCCGAGTTGCCGACCTTCGGCGTGCCCGAATGGTAGGTGACCTTGTTGCTGAAGCCGGAGGCTTCGATGCTGTCGACGGAGTCGACGGTGATCTCGTTCTGCACCCCCGACACGGTGAGGCTGGCGCAGTGCCCGGTGATCACCACC
This sequence comes from Mycobacterium sp. E3339, assembly GCF_001666915.1. Lineage (NCBI taxonomy): Bacteria > Bacillati > Actinomycetota > Actinomycetes > Mycobacteriales > Mycobacteriaceae > Mycobacterium > Mycobacterium sp. E3339. The sequence continues at coordinate 1,592 of NZ_LZIZ01000041.1, forward strand.
GTGTTCGACACCCCGCTCACGCTGACGGTGTTCTGGTTGCAGGCGATGGTCCGGGTCTCGCCGATTCCGGAGACGCTGATCCTTTCGCCCGGCGCCGGGGTCGGTGACGTCGACGCCGACGGCGACGGCGTGGTCGTCCTGGTCCGGGTGGTCGAAGGCGCGGGGCCGGTGGTGAAGGTCGACGGCGGACCGAACGTCCCGGAGATCGTCGGCGGGGAGCTGATGATCGATCGGACACCGGAAAGCTGGTGGGCGGCGAAGGCGGCGATGCCGCCCGCCAGCGCCAGCACGCCGATGGCGATGACCGTGCCCAGGATCCACCACATGCGGTTGCCCGACGGGCCCTGCGGGGGCGGGCCGCCGAACGGGCCGCCGTAGCCGCCGTAGTTCCAGGACGGCGGCGGTGGCGGCGGGGCCCCCGGCCCGGGCGAGTACGCCGGGGCCGCGGGCGCTGCGCTGCTAGCTTCGGATGCCCGCGCCGCGTCGGCGAGCGGGCGCTCGAGTTCCCGGATCCGATCCTCCGGGTCGTCGTTTGCTGCCATGGGTTGAATATGCCATTCGCATGGGTGATTTCGGCCGGTTCGGTATTTTCTGCTTCGTGTCCTTGCCGAACCGTCAGGTCTTGTTGCGTCGCCGCCCCACCGGGCTTGTCCAGCCGGGTGACACGGAGCTGGTCACCGTGCCGGCGCCCGAACCCGCGGAGGGGGAGGCGCTGCTGCGCACCACCTATGTCGGAATCGACGCGGCCGCCCGCACCTGGCTCGACGACCAGCCCGGCTACCTGCCGCCGGTGCAGCTGGGCGAGGTCATCCGCGCGGCCGGCATCGGCGAGGTGGTCGCGTCGCGCTGCGACGCCTACGCCGTCGGCGACGTCGTCACCACGCTGACCGGATTTTCGGAATACGCGATCATCCGCGACGACCTGTTCAGCACGCCCATCCCGGGCGAGGACGACCAGCTGGCGATCATGTCGGTGTACGGGCCGACCGGCGCCACCGCCTATTTCGGAATGACCGACATCGGCCGGCCCAAGGCCGGCGAGACCGTCGTGGTGTCCGCGGCCGCCGGCGCCACCGGATCGGTGGCGGGGCAGATCGCCAAGATCGCCGGCGCCCGGGTGGTGGGCATCGCGGGCGGGCCGGAAAAGTGTCGGGCGGTGGTCGAGGACTTCGGTTTCGACGCGTGCATCGACTACAAGAACGAGGACGTCGCGGCCGCGCTCAAGCAGCACTGCCCGCGGCGCGTGGACGTCTACTTCGACAACGTCGGCGGGCCCATCCTCAACGCGGTGCTGGGCCGCCTGGCCCAGCACGCCCGGGTCGTCCTGTGCGGGGTGATCTCCAGTTACCTGACCGGCGAGCATCCCGGCCCGGCCAACTACGTGAACCTGCTGTCGAAGACCGCGTTGATGCAGGGGTTCAACTCCCTCGACGAATGGGGCCGCTTCGACGAGGCCTTCGCCGCCCTGCGCAAGTGGGAGGCCGAGGGCCGCCTGCGGCACCGGGAGACCATCTTTGACGGGATCGAGTCGTGCGTCGACGCCCTGAACGGTTTGTTCACCGGGGTCAACATCGGCAAGACGCTGGTCAAGCTCAGCGAACCGGCTTCGGGCTGACCCGCGCCGTCGTCAGCGTGCGAAAAGTCGCCGCCACGGCCCGGGTGTGGCATGCGTGGCACCCCGGCGCGTGGTTTCATAACACCGTTTGCAAAAGTTGCTCAGGGGTATCGCGCTAGGTCGGAGCCGGCTTTCACGATTGGTGGGTTGTAGATGGATCGTCGCAGCATGATGTTGATGTCGGGGCTCGGCTTGTTCGGGGCTGCGATGCGGTTGCCGGGTGCCTGGGCCACCCCGCCGGCACCGCAGGCGCCGACGGCCGGCGGCGGGCCGTACATCTTCGCCGACGAGTTCGACGGCCCCGCGGGCTCGGCGCCCGACCCGGGCAAATGGACCATCCAGACCTGGCAGGACGACGTCTTCCCACCGGTCGACGGGATCTACCGCGACGACCGCCAGAACGTGTTCGTCGACGGGCACTCCAACCTGGTCCTGTGCGCCACCCATGACGTGCTGAGCAACACCTATTACAGCGGCAAGCTGCGCGGGAACTTCCGCAGCATGATCAACCAGACCTGGGAGGCGCGGATCAAGCTCGACTGCCTCTACCCCGGCCTGTGGCCGTCGTTCTGGGGGGTCAACGAGGACCCGCTGCCCGACGGGGAGGTGGACGTCTTCGAGTGGTACGGCAACGGGTCGTGGCCCCCGGGCACTACGGTCCACGCCGCGTCCAACGGCAAGACCTGGGAGGGCAAATCCATTCCCGGGTTGGTCGACGGTGCCTGGCACACCTGGCGAATGCATTGGGGCGAAGAGGGATTCGAGTTCTCGCGGGACGGGGCCGAGTACTTCAAGGTGCCCAACAAGCCCATCCACGTGGCCGGCGGCGCCCCCGACGACTTCCGGTGGCCGTTCAACAAGCCCGGCTACTGGATGACGCCGATGTTCACCCTCGCCGTGGGCGGGGTCGGCGCCGGCGATCCGGCGGCGGGGACGTTCCCGGCCTCGATGCTGGTCGACTACGTCCGCATCTGGTGACTAGCGCTGCGCCTTGAACACCTGCACCAGGTTGAACTGCCAGCGCTCGACGAGCCGGAAACCCAGGTCGTGTGGGACCGCGAAGGACGGCGTCGCGCCGTAGACCGGTCCGGGCGGGATGGCCGGGCCCTGCTCGTGGGCCGGCTGTGACGGGTCGGCCTGGGTGATGATCCACACGACGCCGCAGTGGCTCAACGGCGTCGCGACGACCTCGGGAATGAGGTTGGTGTCGAAGACGTCGTTGCGGTCGGTGGCCCGCTGCCACAGGGTGAGGTCGACCAGCTTGCGGTAGGCGTCCGGGCGCGCCGCCATGAGCGGGCGCATCGGGGCGGGCATGAATGTCACCGTGTCGTTCACCAGCAGGCAATCGCCCGGGGCCGCCTTCGCGGTGATCAGGTCGGCAACCTGGCTGTAATCCATCCCGTACTTGGCGTACGGATTACGCTGCGCAAGAACATAATTGGGCGCGGCGGCGACGCCGAACAGGGCGACCAGGGCCGCCGTCAGCCAGGGCCGGGCGGTCACCGCGGCCGCGCAGACGCCCAGGATCAGCGCCATGCCGGGTGCCGTGAAGGACAGGTAGCGCGGGGTGTAGATCGGGTGCACCAGCGCCGAGTAGATCACGATGGCGGCAGTCGGCAGCGCGAGCCAGGCGGCCGCCAGGGTCAGCAGCTGCCGGTCGGCCCGCGCCAAGGGCGCCCTGACCGACCACACGGCGATGGCCGCCGCGATCACGAGCGCCGACAGCACGGCGAACGGGGGGCTGCGCTCGAAATACTGTTGCACCACCACGTCTTCGAGCGTCCGGCGACCGATCGGGGCGATCCAGCTGATCTGGTGCGCCTGCCCGGCGACCGTGAGCAGGAACGGCGCCATGGCGCCGACCGCGGCGGCCGCGGTGACGCCGAATCGCAACAAAACCCTTCGCGCGCAACCGGATACGACGACCAAGTGCACCGCCACCAGCAACGCGAGGTACACCTCCAGCGTGATCGACGCCGCCAGGGCGAGGCCGTAGGCCACCCATAGCCAACCCGTGTCGCGGCGCGCGGCGCACACCAACAACACCGTCAGCCACACCGCGGCCATCATGGACAGCGCGTAGGGGCGGGCCTCGATGCCCGCCCAGGTGGCCCGGGGCAAGACGGCGCAGAAGACACCGGAGGCCACCGCGACGGTGCGCGTCGAGAACTGCTTGCCCAGCACCACGATTCCGGCGGCCGCGCCCCCGACGGCCAGCCCACTGGGCACGCGCGAGAAGAACTCCGTCGGTCCGAACACCTGAAACCAGGCGTGCATCAGCAGGTAGTACAGGCCGTGCACGGCGTCGACGTTGCCCAGCATCCGCCACAGCTGGGCAAGCGAACGACTGTATGCGGCCGAAATGGTGGCGGCCTCGTCGTACCAGAAGGAGGGGCGGCCCGCGCCACCCAGGCTCACCGCGACCGCGAGCAGGCCGACGAGCAGCGGGTCCAGCGCGGCCGGCGGGCGGCGAAGCGGGTTCCGCACGTCGCTATGGTGCCAGAAGCGTGCCCCCGGCCCGTCGGGCCCTAGCGCCGGGTCAGTTCAGCAGCCAGACGTGCCAGAAGCCGTCGGAGCCCTGGCGGCAGTCCCAGTGGGTGTAGAGGTGGTCGTTATGGGTGATCTCGACGTTCGGGGCGTCGGCCTCGCAACCGGCCAGACTCGAGTAGTTGCCCTCGACCTCGACCTGGTCGGCGGCGGCCACGCCCACCCCGGCGGTGAGCAGCCCGGCCAGCGCGAATAGGCCAGCGGCGCAAGCGATCTTCATGTGGACCTCCCCTTGATGGTTGAGCCGACTATATCGATCGGCGAGGGCGTGGGATCGAAAACAGGGAACTCGACGAACCGGCACTGTTCGAACGTATGATCGATCGATGGGGCAGTTCGCGTCCATCGGGTACAACGGCCAGCCGGTCCGCAGCCCGTTTCGGGTGGTGCGCCCGCCGATCGCGGTGCTGGTGGACCTGACGGTCCTGTTCCCGCGCGAGCCGCACCGCTCCGGCCGGTACCAGCCCAACGGACTGCAACTGCACAAGGTGGTCGAGGGCCTGCTGAGCTGCTGGGGCCTGTGCGAGCAGGGCGACTGGTGGGGGCTGGTGACCTACCCGATCGCGTATGGTTCCGAGCGCAAAACCGTGACGCACTGGGTGCCCGCCTGGACGCTGCGCCGGAGACGCTGAAAGCCGTTCCGGCGGCGGCGCTTACGCCGGAGCCGTGCGGGCGCGCCAAGCCGATGCGATGATTGCTGCCCGTGGACGCAAGTTGGGGCTCGGTATTGACCAAGCTGGTCGCGCTGGCGGCGGTCATCGCGCTGTCGCCGATCACGGTCATCCCGGCGGTGCTCGTCTTGCACTCCCCGCGACCGCGGCCGACCGGCCTGGCCTTCCTCGCCGGGTGGGTGCTGGGTCTGGTCGCCCTGACCGCCGCGTTCGTCGGCGGCTCGGGCCTGCTGGAAGGCCTGCACAAGGCGCCGCCGACGTGGGCGTCGTGGCTGCGCGTGGTGCTCGGGTCGGCGCTGATCGCGTTGGGCGGATACCACTGGCTGACCCGGCATCGGCACGCAGCCATGCCGCGCTGGATGCGCTCGTTCTCGACGCTGACCCCGGCGCGCGCGGGGGTGACCGGGGCGGTGCTGGTGGTGCTGCGGCCCGAGGTGCTGATCCTGTGCGCGGCGGCCGGGTTGGCCGTCGGCAGCAGCGGCCTGGGCGCGGCCCGCCAGCTGGTGGCCGCCACGGTGTTTCTCGTGATCGCCGCGTCGACGGTCGCCATCCCGATCCTGGCGTACGCCGGCGCGGGCGACCGCCTCGACGATGCGCTGGAACGCCTCAAAGTCTGGATGGAGGAAAACCACGCCACGCTGCTGGCGGTCATCCTGGTTTTGATCGGTTTGATGGTGCTCTACAACGGGATTCACGCCCTGTAGATTGCTGCCCATGGCAGGCAGCTGGGGCACCGTGCTCACCGGGCTCGTTCCGCTCGGACTGGTCATCTCGCTCTCGCCGCTCACGGTCATCCCGGCCGTGCTCGTGCTGCAGGCGCCGCGGCCGCGGCCGACGGGCCTCGCCTTCCTCGCCGGCTGGGCGCTGACCCTTGCCGCGCTGACGGCGCTCTCGGTCACCGCCTCCCACCTGCTCGGCGGCCTCGACAAGTCGCCGCCGCGATGGTCGTCGTGGCTGCGTGTGGTGCTGGGTTCGGGGCTGATCGTGTACGGCATCTACAAGTGGCTGAACCGGCACGGCCACGCCGAGTCCCCGGCCTGGATGCGCTCGTTCGCCACCATCACCCCGGCCCGGGCCGGGATCATGGGGGCCGTCCTGGCGGTGGTGCGGCCGGACGTGCTGCTGATCTGCGTTCCGGCCGGGCTGGGCATCGGCACCGCCGGACTCGGCCTCGCCGGTGACTGGCTGGCCGCCGCCTTCTTCGTCGCGATCGCGGCGTCAAGCGTGGCGATCCCGATCCTGGCCTATGCGGCCGCCGGCAGCCGCCTCGACGACACGCTGGCCAGGCTCAAGGACTGGATGGACCGCAACAACGCCGCCCTGCTGGCGGCGGTCCTGGTGCTGATCGGTGCGATGGTGCTTTATCACGGGATCGACGCGCTGTAGCCGCCGTCGGCCAGGCCGGCGTCCGCCTCGAGCCGGTTGACCGCACCGAAGGCGTATTCGCGGATGAGCTCCCAGCCGTAATCGCGCAGCATGCCCGCGTAGCCCTTCGCCGCCCACTGCCGGCAGTGCCGCTCCTCGTGGTGCAGCACCCGATCCAGGTCGTGCCAGGCGCGCCCGGACTCGATGATCCGGCGCAGCCGCTCGGCCGGGTCGGTGACGGCGCCCATGTTGACCATGAAGATGTCGCCCCAGGTGGTGCCGCCCCGCCGGCAGAATTGCCGCTGGATCCAGTTGCCGCCCAGACCCATCAGGATGCCGTTCGGCGTCGTGACCAGACGCCCGCCGTTGCGGTCGACGAAGCCGACGTCGCGCGCGTAGCTCCAGTGGTTCGCGTTCTGCCGCCGCATGATTCGAGTGATCTCGGCGGCGCCGTAGGGCGTCGGGGGGAAATCGGTGCGCCGCCCGCCCCCGCCGCCGTAGCCGGTGCCGGCGTTCAGGACGTAGGTGCCCAGCACCGCCGCGCGGGCGTCGCCGCCACTGACGCCGCGGGGCAGCAGAAAGAACGACTTGCCGTCCGGGTCGCGGATCTCGACGGTCTTCGCGAGCGGACGGAAGCTGTCCGCGGTGACGGCGTGCCGCCGGGTGATCTCGGCGAGGACGTCCGGGGCCACGCCCCGCCGCGCGGCGTTTTCCCGCCATCTCTGGTAGTAGCCCGGTGCGTCCATGTCCGCCAACCAATTTAGGGTGTAGCGAATGAACAGGCGGCCCTGGCAACGCGCGCGCGGCATCAACCAGATCACCCGGGGGCTGGGCACCCTGGACCGGGAGATCTTCGAGGCGATCGCCGAGACCGACACCCCGCTGCTGGATGCGGTCATGCCGCCGCTGACCCGGGCGGCCGACAACTCCAAGCTGTGGTTCGCCATCGCCGCCGCCCTGATGGCTTCGGGCAACAAGAGCGCGCAGCGCGGCGCAACGCGCGGCGTCGTGACGCTGGCGCTCACCAGCCTGGTCACCAACCAGGTCGCCAAACGCATCCGGCGCCGCCCGCGGCCCGGGTACGAGCTGGTGCCGCTGGTCCGGCAGGTCCGTCGCCGGCCGACGTCCAACTCCTTCCCGTCGGGGCATTCGGCCAGCGCGGCCGCGTTCGCCGTCGGCGTCGGTCTGGAGAACCCGATGGTGGGATTCGGGCTGGCGCTGCTGGCCGGGCTGGTCGGACTGTCGCGGGTGGCCACCGGCGCGCACTACCCGGGCGACGTCGTCGCCGGGTTCGGCATTGGGGCGGGCGTGGCGGTACTGGGCGGCCGCCTGGTCCCGCCGATCGTCGAAACGGCCCTGCCCAAGACGGAACCGCTGCGGGTCGAGACGCCCGAGCGGCCCGACGGGTCCGGGGTGGTGCTTGTCATCAACCCCGAATCCGGCAGCGGCACCGGCGCCCGTGTCGTCGACGAGGTGCGCAAGGCGCTGCCGAAGGTCGACATCCGGGAGCTGGGCCCCGACGACGAGCCGGCCGACGTCCTGCGTGAGGCCGCCGAGCGCGCCGAGGTGCTGGCCGTCGGCGGCGGCGACGGCACCGTGGCGGCCGCCGCCGGCGTCGCCATCGAGACCGGGCTGCCGCTGGCCGTGTTCCCCGCCGGAACGTTCAACCACTTCGCCAAGGACATCGGCTGCGACACCGTGGCCAAGACGGTCGACGCGATCCGGCGCGGCAGCGTGGCGTGCGTGGACCTGGTGTGCCTCAACGAAAGTCAGATGGTCCTCAACACGGCCAGCATCGGCGCCTACCCGGCCTTCGTCCGGCAGCGCGAGAAACTTCAGAAGCGCATCGGCAAGCCGCTGGCCGGTCTGTACGCGATGCTGCACACCTTGCGCAACGACCAGCCCGTCCGGATCTCGTATGACAACAAGACGCTGCTGACGTCGCTGTTCTTCCTCGGCAACTCGCTGTATCTGCCCACCGGGTTCGCCCCGTCGCGACGGACCCGGATGGACGACGGCCTGATCGACGTCCGGATGCTCGAAGCGGGACGCCGCCTGTCGCGCACCAGGATCCTGACCGCGCTCGCATTGGGTCGGCTGGAGAGAAGCCCGCTCTATCACGAGCTGCAGGTGCCGGAATTCGCGTTCTCCGCCGTGGACGGGCCGACGGTCATCGCGTATGACGGTGAGGTCGGCGACGAATACGAGAAGGCCAGCTTCACCGCCAAATACCGTGTCCTGCCGGTCTTTCGGCCCTGCGACTAGGCGCCCTCGGTGAGGTCGCGCAGTCGGGCATAGCGCGCGAGCACGTCGGGCGTGGGGGCGGCGGTGTATTCGTCGGTCCGCGGCGGCGTCCAGGCGGGCGGTGTCGGTGACCCGCTGAGCGCCCACGCCGCCTGCCGCGCCGCGCCCAACGCGACGTACTGCGCCGGGGCTGGCGCCAGCACGGGCACGCCGAACACCGCCGGGGCGATCTCGCGCAGGGCCCGCGACCCCGCGCCGCCGCCGATGAGTAGGACGCGGCGGGGGGTGACGCCGTGCGCGGCCAGGTGGGCCAGGCCGTCGGCCAGCGCGCACAGCAACCCCTCCACCGCGGCGCGGGCCAGGTTGGCCGGCGTCGCGTTGGCGACCCGCAGGCCGTGCAGGGCACCGGAGGCGTTGGGGCGGTTGGGGGTTCGCTCACCCTCCAGATAGGGCACCAGCACCAGCCCCGCGCTGCCCGGCGGCGCGGACAGCGCGAGCTCCGACAGCTCATCGTGGTCGACGCGCAGCATGGCGGCGGCCGCGTCCAGCACCCGCGCCCCGTTGAGGGTGCACACCAGCGGCAGGTAACGCCCGGTGCCGTCGGCGAATCCGGCGACGAAGCCGGCGTCGTCGCGGACCGGGTCGGCGCTGACGGCGGCGACCACCCCCGAGGTGCCGACCGAGACCACCACGTCGCCCTGGTCGGCGCCCAGGCCCAGCACCGCTGCGGCGTTGTCCCCGAGACCGGCCCCGAATAATGTTGTGCCGCTCTGTGTTCCGGCTGACGGGTCCAGCACGGTCGGCAGTCGTGGCCGGCGACCGCGCAGGGCCAGCTCGAGGAGGTCGACCCGATAGTCGCCGCGGGCGGCGTCGTAGTAGCCGGTGCCGCTGGCGTCGCTGCGGTCGGTGGTCAGGGCCGCGATGTCGGCGTCACCGCGCAGCCGCCACGTCAGCCAGTCGTGCGGGAGGCAGACGCCCGCCGTGCGGTCGGCGTGCCCCGGCTCGTGGTCGGCGAGCCAACGCAGCTTGGCCACCGTGATCGCGGCCAGCGGCACGACGCCGACGGCCCGCGCCCACGCCCCCGGCCCGCCCAGCTCGTCGACGAGCGCGCGCGCCGCGTCGGCCGACCGCACGTCGTTCCACAGCAGCGCGGGCCGAACCACCTGGCCGGCCGCGTCCAGGCACACCATGCCGTGTTGCTGCGCGCCGACCGCGACCGCCTCGACGCCCTCCAGCCCGCCGGCAGCCGCGATCGCCTGTTGGGTCGCGGATTCCCATGCCGCCGGGTCGATTTCGGTGCCCTGCGGGTGGTCGGCCCGGCCCTCGCGGAGCACTTCGCCGGTCGCGCCGTCGCAGATCAGCACCTTGCAGGACTGTGTCGACGAATCGATGCCGGCGACCAGGGTCATGCGTCGGCCCCGATGAGCGCCCGCAATGTGGCGCGCGCGCCGTGCCGGTGCAGGGAATCCAGCGCCCACAGGTAGGGCTCGCGGAAGCGGGGCTGGTCGACGAGGTCACCGAACACCGCGCGGTTGGCGAGGAAGGCGGTGGGCTGGTCACGCTGGGACCGGGCGATCGGGGTGAGCGTGTCGGCGAGCGCGTCCACCACGTCGATCGGTCGGCCGCCTTCGTCGACGCCCTCGGCGTAGCGGGCCCAGCTGGCGACGATGGCCGCGGACAGCCGCACCGGCCCGCCGTCACGCAGGTTGTCGGCGACCACCGGCAGCAGCCACTTGGGGATGCGGTTGGACGAGTCGGCGCACAGCCTGGCGACGGTGTCGCGCACGTAGGCGTTGGCGAAGCGGGGGAGGAGCCCGTCCTTGAACTCGGTCAGCCCCGGGACCCGCACCAGGGTCGGCATCGCCTCGGATTCCATGTACCGGCTTAAGAATTCGGCGATCACCGGATCCTGTGCGGCCTCGTGGACCAGTCGATATCCGGCCAGGTAGGCGAAGTAGCACAGGCCCTGGTGGCTGGCGTTGAGCAGCCGCAGCTTCATCGCCTCGTACGGCGACACGTCGTCGACCAGTTGGACGCCGGCTTGCTCCAGCGGGGGCCGGCCGTCGGCGAAGCGGTCCTGCAGCACCCACATGGCGAACGGCTCGGCGACCACGGGCCACGCGTCGCGGACACCGAATCCGGCGTCCAGCCGCGCGATGGCCTCGGCGGGGGTGACCGGCGTGATGCGATCGACCATCGAATTCGGGAAGGCGGTGTGTTCGGCCATCCATTGCGCCAGTTCGGGATTGAGCTGCTCGGCGTGGGACGTGAATGCGCGGCGGGCCACTTCCCCGTTTTCCACGATGTTGTCGCACGACACGATCGTGGGGGAGGGCAGCCCGCGTTCCCGCCGCCGGTTCAGCCCCTCGGCCACCAGCGGGAAGACGTCGCTCAGCGGGGGTTGGTAGCCGCCCTCGGTGATGGTGAGCGAGACGATCCGGGTGGCAGGCGCCGCGAGCCGCTCGATGACGGCCTCGGGATCCTCAGGCGCGTAAAGGAAGTCGACGATCGAGCCGATGACCCGCGGCTGCCGGGTCCCGTCGGGGTGCTCGAGGATCAGCGTGTACAGGTAGTCCTGGGCCCTGAGCGCGTCGCGCATGCGGCGGTCACCCGGCAGCACCCCGACGCCGCAGATCCCCCAGTCCCGGGCCAGCCCGTCGTTGTGCAGCCTGTCGAGGTACATGGCCTGATGGGAGCGGTGAAAGCCGCCGACGCCGAAATGCACGATGCCGACGCCGATCTGGCTGCGGTCGTAGGTCGGGACGGGGATGCCGAGAGCGCTCAGGTTGCGCGCGCTCAGCTCCATTCCCGGAACTTAGCTCACCGTCAAGCGTTGGGGCACAGATCGCGCAAGGCGAAGATCACCACGTCCGCGGCCTGCCGGCCGTTGATGCCGCCCGTGCCCTGGTCAGCGTCCGAGCGCTGGATCGCCAGGCCCTCCAGCTGTTGGGGTGAGGCGCCCCACGAAAGTTGTTGGCACAGGTCCGCGCCCATCTGCAACAGCGCCTCGTCGCCGCCGTTGACCGCGTGGATGCCGGCGCTGTGCAGGTCGTTGATGAAGGCAGCGCCGTCGGCCCGCGCCGGGCCGGCCCACGCGATCGCCGCGGCCAGAAGTGGGCCCCCTACCAGGGCCGCCCCCATGAACCGGCCATACGGCCGTTGTGCTGCCATCGAAATCTTCTCCTTCGTCCCGTGCCCGATTCGGATGATGCACTTTTACACGAAAGCGCCAAGGAACACGCTGTGGAAGATAAATCCCGATGATGAATAGTCGGCAAAGACCCGTGGGTTAAGCGTTCGGGCAGAGGTCGCGCACGGCGTCGATCACGACGTCGTCGGCCTCTTGGGGGGTGAGGCCCCTGGCCCCCTGCCGGCTGTCGGAGCGTTGCAGCGCCAGGCCCTCGAGTTGGGATGGCGGCGCGCCCCACGACAGCTGCTGGCACACGGCCAAGCCCATCTGCACCAGCGCCTCGTCCCCGCCGCTGACCGCGCCGATCCCGTTCTTGTGCAGGTCATTGACGAATGTGGTCGCGTCGGCCTGCGCCGGGCTGGCCCAGAGCACCCCGGCGACCAGGAGCGGGCCTCCCACCAGCGCCGCGTTCACGAATCGGCGTGCAGTCATGGCTTGCGCTCCCTTCTTCGTAACCGTCCGATTGCCTGCGGTTCACCTTCCATGGAACCGCCGGGAGATATCGCGTCAGCCTAAAATTCGCTGTGAATACGCTGCGCGAAATTGAATTCATCTGGCCCGCAGTCGCCGCCGACCGTGACGCCCTTGTGACGTCACCATTTGGAAACGACGCGGTGCGGCGCCTCCGGCGTTTCGCGTCGACTGCCGACAATTGGCTCGTTATCTGCTGCATCAGATATGTGAGCGCGAATTAAAAGGAGAGTCGACGCTGATGGCGATCGTCGATCGGTTGAACGTGAAAGTACTTGCCAGCCTTGGGTTGTGCGGGGCCGCGCTTGCGTTGAGCCCGGATGCGGCGGCCGCGCCCCTGAAGACGGGCGGCTACGCCTGCATCGAGGGCCAGGCCGGCGAGGCCGGTGCGCCGCTGGCCGGACCGGGAGGTGCCGGTGCCGGTGCCGCGGGCGGAGCGGCGGCCGCGGGCGCGCCGACGGCGCCGATCTGCGCGGCGAGCGCGCCGCTCACCGACATGGCGGGTGTCCCCCTGGCGGTGCCCGGGCCGGTGCCGCTGGGTGCGCCGGTGCCGCTGCCGCTGGGCGCGCCGCTGCCGTTGCCCCTGGGCGCGCCGTTGCCCATCGCCCCGGTGGTGCCGGCGGGCGCTCCGCTGGTTGCCCTCGGTGGGCCACTGGCGGCCGGTGCCCCCCTCGAAGGCGCCCCGCTCATCGACATGTCGGGCGTCAAGGACGCACCGACCGGTCCCGCGCCGACGGGCGGACCCCAGCCCGGTCAGCCGGTGGCGCCCGGCCCCTCGCACTGAGCCCTCCGATACGAAAGGACCCGCTGGTTTCGGCCAGCGGGTCCTTTCGTATGCGGTTCGGTGTTGCGGCTTTCGAGCGTCGGCCCGCTCAGGAAGGCGGGCGCTCCCACAGGTCTTGCTGGACGATCACCGGGTCACCGACGTTGACCGTGTTGTAGTACCACTCGGCGTCTTCGGGGTTCAGGCTGATGCAGCCGTGGCTGACGTTCTCCAGCCCGAGGGAGCGGACCGCCCACGGGGCGGAGTGCACGAACAGGCCGCGGTTGGTGATCCGGACGGCGTAGTCGACGTTGAGCATGTAACCGTTGGGGTCGTCGACCGGGATGCCGACGCTGCTCGAATCCATAAGCACCGAACGGTCTTTGGCCAACACGGTGTAGTTGCCGACGGGCGTCGGGAACTCCGGCCTACCCATCGAAGCCGGCATCACGCCCTCTTCGCCGAAGTGCGGCCGATGGTGCGGCGCCGGCAGCGGAGCCGCGTCTACTCCGTCGATGGTCACCTTGAAGGTGTGGTCGGTGATGTTGGCGACGCCGACGACCTTTGGGCCCGTTTTGAATTCCGTCTCCCGGCCGTCCACCGCCAGCGCGATGGTGCTGTGAGCCGGCCAGTAGTGGTCCGGAACCCACTGCACCACCTTGTTGTCCAGCCAGTCGAACTTGCCGGTCATCGGGGGCGACGACGTGACCGCGATCGCGCGCTCGGCGGCCTGCCGGTTCGCGACGGGCGCGTCGAACGTCACCACAACCGGGTGCGCCACGCCCACCGTCGCGCCGCGAGCCGGAAGCACCGACGCGATGGCCAAGTGATGCGGCTGAGTCGCCGCCGCCATGCTGGCACCGGTTGGCCCCGCGACCACACTCGCCGCGACCCCGACCCCCGCAAGAACACACCGAACGACCGTCCGCATGGCTTCCGTTTCCTTTTAACTGACATAGTTGCAATAGGGATCGTAAACGGGCGATGACCAGCGGAAGCGCAAGGGCGCGTTCGCATTTGGTCAAGCCTCGGTCACGGTTTGGCCACGGGGGTTTGGCCCGGCAATATGCAGGTGGGCGGGGGTTCGATGGCCCCGAGAGGGGAGGATGTTGAGACCTCAGGAATACGACGTGGTCCGCTTGCGCCGGGCGGTGCCGGAGCACGACCTGCCGGCCGGTTCACGAGGGACCGTCGTCAGGACTACACGACCGGTTCAGAAGGCGCCCGGCGCGCCTACGAAGTGGAATTCTGCGACGCCGACGGCATTACCCGAGCCTTGGTCACCCTCGCCGAAGATGACCTGGACGTGGTGTGGCGGCCGGCTTCGGGTGGCTAGCAGTTCGTGTGTCGGCGGGCGAGGCCACGGACCGCGGTTTCAGCACGAGGCTCGCCAGGACCGCGACGGCGCCGATGCCGACGCAAATCCACAACGCGGACTGGTAACCCGCTTGGGTGCCGGCTCCGACAACCGTTCCCGCCCAAGCGAACCCGAGTGACCCGCCGATGCCGTAGGAGGCGTTGGCGATCCCCGGCAGCGACCCCGGCTCGTCCGGGGGAGCTTGAAGGACGCCGAGCGCGCTCATCGGGGTGAGTGCGACCGCCAACGCCACGCCGAACACCGCCATGAGGGCGACGACCACCATCTTGTCGAGCGTGAACACCGCAAGCGCGGCGGTGACGGCCACGGAACCGACCAGGCCCGTGCGCAACACCGTCACGAAGCCGATCTGGGCGGCGAGCCGCCCGATCAAAGGGGCAGTGAGAAGTTGGGCCAGCGCGCCGGGAGTGATGAACAGCAGGGCCGTGAGCTGCCCGCTGGCGGCGAAGCCGACGCGGTCGTTCTCGGCGAGGGACGGCACGATGTAGCTGAGCACCACCATGAATGACCCGAAGACGAGAATGGTCACGACGATCAACGGCCACGCGTAGCGCGACCGCATCTGGTCGATGTGGATCAACGGTGTCGCGACTCGTTTCTCGACGACCACGAGCCCGAGGCAGGCGGCGACGGCCGCGGCAAGGCAGCCGAGCATGAGCGGCGCGGACCAGCCCAGGTGCTCGCCGTTGGACACATACAGATTCAGCCCGGCGACCGTCAGCGCGATCAGGACGGCGCCCGCCCAGTCCATTCGGCCCGTGTTCTTGCGGCCGCGTTCGTCCGCGGGGACGGCCAGCCGGCACAGCGCGACGGCGGCGATGCCGACCACCAACGTCAGGACGAAGATGGAGCGATAGCCGAAGCGGTCGACCAGGACACCGGCCAGCAGCGCGTCGACCCCGGCAACCCCCGCGTTGATCGCCGAGATGACACCGCAGCAGACGCCGAAGGCTTTGTCGCTCAGGTGTTCTCGCATGATGAGGAAGGCGAGGCCGTACGTGATGTTCGCGCATCCCTGCAACACCCGGCCCGCGACCACCACCGGTAGTGAGGTGCCCAGGATGCACAACAACGTGCCGATGCAGACGAGGGTGAGAATGCCGACCAGGACACGCCTGCGGCCGATGAAGTCGCTCCATCGGATCAAAACGACGTTGGCGATCGCGCCGGCGAGATAGAAGTAGGCGGACATGGACGCGTATGCGTGCGGACCGAGATGGGTGTTGATGTCTCGGATCGCGGGGCCGAGCATGGTCGCGTTGAGCATGAACGACATCACCGACAACGCCAACGCGGCCACCATGACGGCGGTTCGCGAGGACGAAAGCTCCTTGCCCCCGTCGCCGTCAGCAGTTGTCACCGCCGGGCTTTCACCGACCACTGTCGGCCCCCCTTCGCACGCCGTGCCATAGTCGACACATCGGTTAATTGTGTTGTCCCGCAGCCATCGTGGAATCCGGCGCGGGCGTCTTGACGCGGGCGACGCTCAGCACGGCCAGGCCCGCCGGCAGCAGCAGTGCGGCGCTGACCGCGAGGATGACTTGGATGCCGTGACCCGTGCTGACGCCGTGGTGCTGCAACATCTCCAGCGCGCTGCTGGACACCGCAACGCCCACGCCCGCGAGAGTGACCAGGGACGTCAGCGTGACGCCCGCGGCTTCGCCGGCCCGCTCGGGCGCGACGACGGCCTGAGTCGCCACCGTGGTGAACGCGTAGACCAGGCCCATGGTGAAACCGCACGCGCTGAGCGCGGCGAGATACACCGCGAAGCTGTCAGCGGACGCCAGGACGCCGAGTGACACCGCCGCCGCGGTGCAACCGATGCCCATGACGGCGAAGGGCGCGTTGCGCGACGCCAGGCGTCCGGACACCGGACCACCGAGCGCCGCACCGACCGACGGGCCGAGGAAAGCCAAGCCGGCCACCAGCGGGTCGAGGCCTCGCACCTGTTGGAGGTTCAGCGTGGCGAGAAAAACGGTCACCACGTACGCGATGTTGGCGACCGTACCGGCGACGACCAAGACCGTGAAGCGGGGCTTGCGCAGCAGCGACAGGTCGATCAGGGGGAAGCGCACGCGCGTCTCGACCGCGACGAACCCGACCAACAAGGCAACGGAGCCAAGGAATACGCCGATCACCGCTGGCGACAACCACCCCCAGTTCGGCGCTCGGTCGAAGGCGAGGGTGAACAGCCCTATCCCAGTCGTGATCAGCGCCAGGCCGGCCAGATCCACCCGTCGCGGCACGCTGGTGTCGGAGGTCTCCGGGATGGTTCTCGCGCCGATGGCGATCGAGATCGCCGACAGCGGCACCAGCATCCAGAACACCGAGCGCCACCCGAGCGTCTGGGTCAGCAACCCGCCCACCAGGGGGCCGGCGGCGTTGCCCAGGCCGGCGATGCCATACGCCAGTCCGATTGCGCGACCAGACCTTTCGGCGGGCAACGTATTGGTCAGGACGCTCACGGACACCGGAAAGATCAGAGCGGCGCCGAGGCCTTGCACGGCCCGGAACGCGATAACCACCGGCGCCGATGGCGCGACCCCGCAGAACACCGACGCGATTGCGAACAACCCGATCCCGGCGAGCAGCGTGCGGCGGCGTCCGAAGATATCGCCGATGCGGCCGGCGGGCGCCATGAACGCGCCCAGGGTCAGCATGTAGACGCTGATCACCCACTGCAGATCGGTCGTGGTGCTGTGCAGGTCCGACGCCATGCGGGGCAACGCGAGGTTCATTGCGAAGTAATCGATCTGCACGCAGAACAGTGCCATCGAGATCGCCGCGATGATCCAGCGCGGGTGCCGCCCGTGCGCGCGGAGATTCACGGGCTTGACGATACGGGCGGTGACTCCTGTCTATCCCACAATTCGGCGGACTGCCGGGTCGCCGCGAGGCCATGTCGCTCGGCGCGGTCACAGCGCACACATAGCATCGGCGACGCCTCGACAAACTCCGTAATATCGCGTTATGAGGCTCGTCGCGAGCGTGCCGTCCGTTGTCATCGTCGCCGGCGCGATGGCGCTTGGGCCGGCGGCCGCGCCCCTCCCCATCTCGTCGGTGCCGCTGGCGTCGGCGGCGTGCCCCGACGCGGAGGTGGTCTTCGCCCGCGGCCGGGAGGAACCACCCGGCGTCGGCGCGGTCGGCGACGCGCTCGTCAATTCGCTGCGCGCCAAGACGAATAAGTCGATCGGGGTGTACGGGGTGAACTATCCCGCCAACATCACCACCGGCGGCGGCGCCAACGACATCAGCGCCCACGTGCAATCCATGGCCAGGGATTGCCCCAACACCCGGATCGTGCTCGGCGGCTATTCGCTGGGCGCCGAGGTGGTGGACCGCGCGCTATGGGGCGGGCTGCCACCGGGGACCGACCAGCACGTCGCGGCGGTCGCGTTGTTCGGCAACGGCACCCACGGTGTCGGACCGGCGTTCGCGGGCAAGACAATCGACCAGTGCGCGGCCGGTGACCCCATCTGTGGCAGGGGAACGAACTGGCCGGCGCACCTGCAGCCCTCCTACATCGGCTCCGGTCTGGTGGATCAGGCCGCGGGCTTCGTGGCGGGCAGGCTGTAGACCCCGGCTAGGGTCACCCGTGTGCGCAGGACCATCGACTGGGACGGCGACGCGGTCACGATCATCGACCAGACGGCGCTGCCGGCCGACTATCGCGTCCTGACGCTGCGCACCGTCGACGAGCTGATCGACGCGATCCGCCGACTGGCCGTGCGCGGGGCGCCGGCGCTGGGCGCCGCGGGCGCCCTCGGCGTGGTGCTCGCGGCCCGCGAGGGCGGCGACGTGCGCGCCTCGGCCGAACGGATTGCGAAGGCGCGGCCGACCGCCGTCAACCTCAGCTGGGGGGTGGCGCGCGCGCTCGAGAAGCTCGACGCCGGCGCCGAATCCGTGCTCGCCGAAGCGCTGGAGATTCTCGACGAGGACGAACGCCTCAACCGGGTCGCCTCGGCACATGCCGCCGAAGTCGTTCTCGCCGTGTGTGATCGCCGTCCGCTGCGCCTGCTCAGCCACTGCAACGCCGGCCACCTCGCGACCGTCGCGTGGGGCAGCGCGCTCGGCGTCGTCTGGCACCTGCACGAACGCGGACTGGTCGAGTCGGTGCTCGTCGACGAGACGCGGCCGCTGTTGCAGGGCGCCCGGCTCACGGCGTGGGAGCTGGCGCGGGCGGGCGTGCCCTACCGGGTGCAGACCGACGGCGCCGCGGCGGCGGCGATGGGGCGGGGCCTCGTCGACTGCGTGCTCGTCGGCGCGGACCGGATCGCGACCAACGGGGACGTCGCGAACAAGATCGGCACCTACGGCCTGGCCATCGCGGCGCGCCATCACGACGTGCCGTTCGTCGTCGTCGCGCCGTCGTCCACGGTCGACAGTTCGCTCGCCACCGGCGCCGACATCGTCATCGAGGAACGCGCGCCCGACGAGGTCCGGACGTTCGGCGGCGCCGTCGTAACGCCGCCGGACGCCGACGTTTACAACCCCGCGTTCGACGTGACCCCGGCCGAACTGATCACCGCCGTCGTCACCGAGCACGGGCGTTACGCGCCGTAACCCCTCACGTCGTCGACAGCGGTTGGCGTTCGACGCTGCGCCCGAGGACCACCTTCGCCGTGATGACGCCCAACTTGACCATGCCCAAGTACGTCGACGGGTTGAACAGCGTCGGCCACACCGTGCGGGTTCTGTGGGCATCTGCTGTTGCATCCACTGTCGGCGCCCATGACGCTGAGGTGGCTGCGCGACCGATTCACGGACCGGCCGATCAACGAGCACAGAACCCGCACGGTGTGGCCGACGCTGTTCAACCCGTCGACGTACTTGGGCATGGTCAAGTTGGGCGTCATCGC
>NZ_LZIZ01000042.1:0-5501 GCF_001666915.1 Mycobacterium sp. E3339
CGCGGGCGCGGTCGGCGATCAGCTGCAGCGGCCGCCGGTGCGGCTCGGCGTCGGAGAGCAGCGCGGTGGTGATTTCGCGGCTGGCCTCCATCCACTTCACGGCGGTCCGCTCGCGTTCGAACATCTGGGCGTTGTCGATGGCGACCGCGGCGGCGAATGCCAGCGCGCGGGCGGCGACCTCGTCGGACTCGGAGAACAACCGCGCCGGGTCGACGTGGGTGAGATAGAGGTTGCCGAACACGGTGTCGCGGATGGTGATGGGCACCGCGAGAAAGGCCCGCATGGGCGGGTGGTGCTCGGGGAAACCGACGGCGGCCGGATGGGCGGTCAGATCGTCCATCCGCAGGGCCGGCGTGTCCAGCATCGACAAACTCAGCAGGCCCTTGCCCACCGGCAGGTGCCCGATGCGCGACACCGTCTCGGCGTCCATTCCCTCGTGGACGAACGACAGCAGGTTGCCGTCCGGGTCGCGGATGGCCAGCGCGCCGTAGGGGGCGGAGGTCAATTGCCTGGCCGCCATGATGATCCGGTGCAGCGTCGCGTCCAGGTCGAGGCCCGCGCCGATCTCGACGATGACCCGCAGCAACTGCTCCATCTGGTCGCGGGCGGCCAGCATCTCGTCGAGCTGCTGGTGCATCCTGCCGACCAACCCGCGCTGGCCCAGTCCGGCGAATGCCGAGCCGCTATCGTCGCTCGTCATCCCGAACACCTCCACGACACTTTTGCTCAATGTCAGATGGCAGGATCAGCCTAGTCACAAAATGTCAAGCGCCAAAGCGAATGACTGCCGACGCAGGCGTAACGCATAGCTAGTCGCGCGGCGGGGCGGTCGGCGCCTGCGGGTGGCCGGCCTGCTGATCCAGCTTCGACGCGAACACCGCCGCTTGGGTACGACGCTCCATACCGAGCTTGGCCAGCAGCCGCGACACGTAATTCTTGACCGTTTTCTCGGCGAGGAACATCCGGGCGGCGATCTGCCGATTGGTCAGGCCCTCGCTGAGCAGCCCGAGGAGCGTTCGCTCCTGCTCGGTGAGGCCGGACAGCGGGTCTTCGCGCTCAGCCGCGCCGCGCAGCTTCGCCATCAGCGCGGCCGCCGCACGGTTGTCCAGCAGGGACTTCCCGGCGCCCACCTCCTTGATGGCGTGGGCCAGCTCCATTCCCTTGATGTCCTTGACAACGTAGCCGCTGGCGCCGGCCAGGATCGCCTCGAGCATCGCCTCGTCGGAGGTGAACGACGTGAGCATCAGGCAGCGCAGGTCGGGATGATCGGAGACCAGGTCACGGCACAGCTCGATCCCGTTGCCGTCCGGAAGCCGCACGTCGAGGACCGCGACGTCGGGTTGCAGGGCCGGGATCCGGGCCTTCGCCTCGGACACGGAGCCCGCCTCGCCGACGATCTGAAGTTCGGGGTCGGATGCGAGCAGGTCGGCGAGGCCGCGCCGGACGACTTCATGGTCGTCGACGAGGAAAACCTTGACCATCTACGAAACCCTCCTGCCGGTCGCGCCTCGGCCCAATATCCCACACGTGGCAGTCACATATGTTGCCGATTCACGACCAACAGCGAACAGTTGGCGTCCTGCATCACCGAGCTGCCGGTCGGTCCGACCAACTCGGCCACGCGCTGGCGGTTGCCGGCGCCGACGATCACCAGGCCCACCGGCCCGCGCAGGCCCTCCAGGTACTCCAGCAGCCCGGCGTGCACCGCCACCGATTCCACCCGCAACTCCGGATGGCGCCGCTTCCACCGGGCCAGCCGGCGATCGAGGTCGGCGAGAGCGCGGCGGTCGGCCTCGCTGACCCCCGCGCCGTGCTCGGTCGGGGGCGTTCGCCGCGCGATGACCGCATGCAACGGGGCGCCCCGGATCAGGGCTTCGTCGATGGCGGCGCCCAGCAGGGCGTCCGGGGCCCCGTCGATCTCCACGACAGCCTTTTCCCCGGGCCGCTGGGAGTGATCGTCGCGGCCGCGGACGATCGCCACCGGGCAGTGGGCCGAGATGGCCAGCGCCGCGGCGGTGGAGCCTACGCGTCCCGGCTGGAAGTGGCGCAGTCCGACGGCCCCCACGCATACCATGGCCGCCGACGCCGACGAGCGGATCAGCGACCCGATCGCGGGTCCCTGGACAATCCCGCTCTCGATGTGCACCGGTTTGCCGGCGGCGTGAATGGCCGTAACCGCCTGGCGGACCGCCGTCTCCGCGGTGTGCCGGCTGTCGCCGGGGTCGGCCGCGTAGAGGAGGCGCAGCGGGACGTCACGATTCACCGCCTCGTCGACCGCCCACAGTGCCGCGCGGATCGCCCCTTTGGAACCATCGATGCCGGCGATGATCGACTTGGTGCTGGCTGGCTCGGACATCGGTCTCAGTGGCGCACCACGAGCACCGAGCAGTCGGGGTAGCCCACGATCGGATGGCAATTCGGGGTGGCCAGCCCGAACATCTCGTCGGCGTCGGCGCTGCCCACAACCGCCAATTCGATTGCGCTAGAAGGTATTCCGCTGGACTTCAGGCCCGTCCCCGCGGCGACGGTCTGGACGTGGACGTCGGGGTAACGGCGGACCCAGCTGTTCAAGCGCCGATCGATCTGCCGCACGGTGGCGTGGCGGCGACGCCCTTCCTCCATGGCTTGGTGCACCACCTCGTCGTTGTCGGGCTCGTCGTTGAGCACGACGGCGATCACCCCGAGCTCCGTCGGCGACCCGTCGGGATTGGTGCGGATGACGGCGACCGGGCAGTGCGCGTGCGCCACCAGGCCGGCGGCGGTCGGGCCCAGCAACCCGTCGGAGGCCCATCCCCGCCTGGCCGTGCCGACGCAGACCAGGGCGGCGTCCTGCGATTGGCCGACCAGCACCTGCGCGGGATCCCCGGACAGGATCACCGCGTCGACCTCGACGGGCTTCTCGGCGCGCTGCAGGGCGCACTCGGCTTGCGACAGCGCCATTTCGGCGCGCTCCAGCTCCCATTCGGAACCGGGTGCCGTCCCGGCCGACGCCCCTCGGCCGGCGATGACGTAGACGAGGCGAAGGGGCAGCTGGCGGCTCACCGCCTCGTCGACAGCCCATTTGGCGGCGTTCACCGCGGCTTGCGAGCCGTTGATGCCCACGACCACCGACTTCGCATCCAGCTCGTTCATGTCGGCTCCTGAGGGTTTCATTCGCTTTCAGGCTATTGCGCCGATGCGCATGCTGGAGGGGCCGTTAGGCCTCAGCTGCGAAGTCGTTCGGCCCCACCTCCGCCGGTTCGGCGACCAGCTCGAACAACCGCTCGATGTCGGCGCGTTCGAAGACCGCCGTACCGGGCGTCATCAGCATCGCCGCACCCGCCGCGATCCCGTACCGCACGGACTTGGCGAGCGACCAGCCGCGCGTGATGCCCACAGTGATCGCGGCGACCATAGCGTCACCGGCCCCGACGCCGCTGCCGCTTCGCATCGGGACCGCCGGAAAGCGTTGGCTCGCATGGCGTGTGGCGAGCAGCGCGCCGTAGGACCCCAGCGACACCACGACGACCTGTGCGTGGCCGCTGTCGATCAGCTGATGGGCGGCGGCCAATTGCTCGGACTCGGTGGCGAGTCGGCGGCCGACGCATTCCCTCAGCTCGCGCACGCTCGCTTTGAGCAGGTATACGCCCGAGGAGATGTGCTGCAAGCCGCCGCCGGAAGTGTCCAGAATCAGCTTCACGCCCAGCTCCCGGCAGATGTCGGCGACCCGCTGATAGTAGTCGGCCGGGACGCCCGGCGGCAGGCTGCCGCTTGCCACTACGACTTCGGCCGAGTGGGCGGCCGAGCGCAGTTCGTCGAGGCACTGCTCTTGCTCGAAGGCGTTCAGCTCCGGCCCCGGAAGAACGAACCGGTATTGCTGGCCGGTGCTGGTCTCGTTGACAGTGAAACTCTCGCGGGTCTGCGCGGCGATCGGGATCTGCAGAACCGGCACCTCCGCCTCATCGAGCAGGGTGGTGACGAGACCGCCATGCGACCCGCCCGCCGGGAACAGCGCCAGCACTGGGCTGCCGAGGACCTTCGCGATCCGCGCGACGTTGATCCCGCCGCCGCCCGGGTCGTAACGCGTAGCCGAGCAACGCAATTTGTCGGTAGGCCGCACGACGCCCACACTCGTGGTGATATCGAGCGCGGGATTCATGGTCAACGTGACAATTCTTCGGGTCGGCTCCCGATCGGCCGGCATCTCCATCTCCCTCGTGCCTAGAGCCCGCTCGGGTACGTTTCGGGCGTCTCGCCGGCGATCCACAGGCTGGTCACCTCGAGGGGTTCCAGCGCCCGCGTCCGGTCGATGTGGATCATCGCGTCAAACTGGTCGGCGGGCCGGACATGGAAGTAGTGGCTCTGCCGTTCGGTCTCGGGTCGGTAGATCACCCCGATGGCGCGCCCCAGGCGCACCGCGTCGAGTGGCTCCGCCGCCCCCGGGTTGATGTGCGGCGACACCAGGAACGCCTCCCTGCCCGTCTCGTGGAGGAGTTCTTCGACGCTCCCGTTGAGCGCCGGTCGGACGACCTTGCGTTCGGCGATGCCACCCCAGTCGCTGGCGGCGGTGACGGTGCCCGCGTACGTGCTGAAGCCGAGCAGGCGTGCTTCGTCGCCGTGCCGCTGCCGGACCAGTTGACCGAGCGTCAGTTGTCCATCGGCCCACACCTCGGTGGCGCGCGCGTCACCGACGTGGGAGTTGTGGGCCCACACCACAATCCGCGCGGACGGCACTTCATGGTGGCGGTCCAGGTGCTTCAGGAGAGCCTCGAGGGTCTGCGCCATGTGTTTGTCGCGCAAGTTCCACGAGGTGACCCGCCCGCTGAACATCGCCCGGTAGTACACCTCGGCGTTGTGCACCGTCTGGGCGTTCTGGTGGGCGTAGAAGAGTTCGTCCTCGGCGAGCAGTCCGTCCCTCCGCGCGTAGGCCAGCGCATTGCGCTGGATCTCGACGAGTTGATCGATCGCTTCCTTCTCGCATGACGGCCCGGCTCCGAAGGCCGCCGAGAAGCCGTACGCCTGACCGTCGTCCGCCGAGGCGTGGTCGAAGCAGGCGTACCGTTCCCGCGCCCGCGCCGCCGCGTCCGGGTCGATCTTGTCGAGGTAGCCGATCACCTCCCGTATCGACCGGTGCAGGCTGTAGAGGTCCAGGCCGTAGAAGCCGGTCTGCCGCTGGCCGTTGTTCTCGTGCAGCCGGTTTCGGGCGCGCAGCCATTCGACGAAGTCACGGACGACGGTGTTGCGCCACATCCAGGCGGGAAAGCGCTCGAAGCCGCTCAACGCCTCCTCGGCGCTGGCGTCGTTGCCGGTGCCGCGAACGTAGCGGTTCACCCGGTACGCGTCGGGCCAGTCCGCCTCCGCCGCGACGGCGCAGAAACCCTTCTCCTCGATCAGCCACTTGGTGATTTCGGCCCGAGCCTCGTAGAACTCGTGTGTGCCGTGCGAACTTTCACCGATCAGCACGATGCGCGCGTCGCCGACGAGCGCTTCCAGCGCCGCCCGCGGCGGCACTCCCGCCGGTG
>NZ_LZIZ01000043.1:0-943 GCF_001666915.1 Mycobacterium sp. E3339
ACACAGTTCGTTGCAATAGACGTTGCCGATCCCCGCCAGCACCCGCTGGTCGAGCAGCGCCTGGGCGAGCGGCCGGTCCGGCTGCGCCGCCAGGTTGGCGGCGGCGAGCGCGGCGTCCCAATCCTCGCCGAGTAGGTCGGGCCCCAGGTGCGCGACGGCGTCGCCGTCGTGGTCGCGTTCGAGGATCTCCAGCACGCCCAAATCCACGCCGACCGCGCGGACGGGGCCAGCCTCCAGGACGATTCGCGCCCGGTGGTCGACGCGCACCGGCCGCTCGCTTACCCGCCAGCTGCCGTCCATCTTCAGGTGCGAGTGGATGCTGGCCCGGCCTACCCGGATGAACAGGTGCTTCCCCCGGCTGAGCACCTCGTCGACGGCCTGCCCGGTGAGGTCGACGGTGGCGTACCGCGGGACGCGGACGTCGCAGCGCGTCAGGGTGCGGCCAACCAGGTGTTGGCGCAGGACGGCCGCGGTGTGCCAGACGGTGTCGCCTTCGGGCATGGCTGCCGCGGCCTTACCGGAGCCGGAGCCCGCGCGGTGTGCGGGCGAACCCGGCGTCGACGAGCCCGCCCAGCGCCTCCGAACCGGGCCCGCCGGGTTGCAGCGCCGGCGCGCCGTCGATGCGCTCGACCAAAATCGATGCCACGCGCCGCGAGGCGACCAGGTCGGCCAGCGCCGCGGCCGCCGCGCGGTGCGCCGCGGGGTCGTCGGTGAAAGTGAGCAGGGTCCGGCCGCCGCGCTCGAGGAACCAGGCCAGGTGACCGTCGACCAACACCACGAGGGCGCCGGCCTTGCGGCCCGGCCGCGCGCCCTCCGCGCCCGAGCCGGGCCACGGCAGCGCGGCGCCGTAGGGGTTGGCCGGGTCGGCGGCGGCCAGCACGACCGCCCGGTATTCCGGGCGCTCCGGGTCGATGCCCTCGCTGAAGGTGCGCAGCCGGTCGAC
>NZ_LZIZ01000044.1:0-11994 GCF_001666915.1 Mycobacterium sp. E3339
CCCAGAAGGCGTGCAGGGGGTGGTCCGAATCCAGCGCCCGGTGTTGGCGATCTCCGTGGCGGCGCCGCGCCGGAACACGTCGAGGTACAGCTCGTCCATGGTGGGGAAGTAGTAATGCACCAGGGCCGGTTTCACGCCGGCCTTTGCCGCCACCCGGCGCGGCGCCGCCGCGTACTTGGACCGCCAACAACGGGCGCTGGATTCGGACCACCCCCTGCACGCCTTCTGGGGCACGCTCATCGAGCCGAAGGACACCCGCCTGCTGCTGGAATTCATGGGACTGGCCAATCATCGCAAGGAGATCAGGGCCGAGATCGCGGCGTGGTTCCAGCGGTGGCGCGAGATGCAGACCGCCGCGCTCGATTCCATCGTCCGCGAACAGGATCTGGACACGGCCGATTTCCCGCCTGCCGGCATCGCGGTCATCATCGCCGCCGTCGGTCGCATGCTGATCCTGGAGCAGGCGCTGGGCGCCACGACCGGCCACCTCGAGGCCGTCGCGCTGGTGAACCGGGTCATCGACCGATTCGAAAGGCCGGTTTAACCCGTTTCAGGGCAACACGACTCGCAGCCGTTCCCAGCCCCGCACGGTTGAGGTCGACGCCAATTGCGCCGTGTCGTAGTCGATCCCCCACTCGGGCCAGCGGTTGAGGATCTCGTCCAGCGCCACCCGGCCCTCCAGGCGAGCGAGGTTGGCGCCCAGGCAGTAGTGCACGCCCTTGCCGAAGGTGATGTGCGAGATGTTGTCGCGACGGATGTTGTAGGTGTCGGGATCGGTGTAGCGGCGGTGATCGCGATTGGCGGCGCCGAACAGCAGCAGCATGGCGCTGCCGGCCGGCACCGTCGTGCCGTAGCACTCGAAATCCTTTGCCATCCAACGGGCGACATGAGGCCCCGTCGGTTCGAATCGCAGCGTCTCGTCGACGGTCCGGGTCAACAGCGACCGGTCCTCATAGACGGCTCGGCGCTGGTCGGGATGCTCGGCGAGCACCTTGGCCAACCAGCCGATCAGCCGGCCGGTCGTCTCGTTACCCGCCCCGGCCACCACCTGCGTGTAGTGCAGCACCTCCTTGCGGGTCAGCTTTCGGTGCACCCCGTTCTCGTCGTCGAACTCGACGTTGAGCAGTGTGGTCATCAAGTCGTCGGAGGGGTTCTTGGACCGCCACTCGACATAGTCGGCGTAGATCCGGCCGTCGGCGATCGCGTCGGCGTCGGCGACCTTCATCGGTGCCCCCGGCTTGGTGCGCAGGTTGGCGTCGTTGGCGTCGCGCACCGAGACCTGTTCGGACTCCGGGATTCCCAACAGCATGCCGATCACCCGCATCGGCATCATGGAGGCGAGCTCGGCGATGATGTCGAATGACTCGGACCCGACGAGCGGATCCAGGCACCGCACGCAGTACCGCCGGATCTGGTCTTCCAGTTCGGCCATGCGGCGCGGGGTGAACACGCGAGACATCAGGCCGCGCAGCCTGGTGTGCTCGGGCGGATCCTGGAACATCATCACCCCGCCGGGCATGTCGAACTTCGACTGGATGAGCTCGAGGATGTCGCTGCGCCTGTTGGAGAACGTCTCCCAGTTGGCCAGCGCCCGTTCGACATCGGAATGCCTTGACAGCGCCCAGAAGTCGTAGCGCTCGTTGTAGTAGATGGGCGCCTCTTTGCGCAGCCGCGCGTAGGTCGGGTACGGGTCGGCGATGATGCCGGTGTCATAGGGGTCGTAGTAGACATCGGTGTCGTTGGCGACGGTCATGGTTTTCTCTATTTCAGGCAGCTGCCGGCGTCCACCGGGAGCGCGACGCCGGTGATGTAGCGGGCTTCGTCGGAGGCCAGGAACAGCACGGCGTTACTGATGTCCTCGGGCGTCACCCAGGGAATGGGCAGGTAGTGGAAGCTCTGGCACACCGGAGCGAGGTCTTCGGGTCCGGGGTTTTCCAATTCCGGCCTGAACGCGCGGTACGTGGCCTCGTTCATCAGCAGCGGCGAGTTCACGTGGGTCGGGAGGACGGCGTTGACCCTGATCATTCGTGGGCCCAATTCGACTGCGAAGGAACGCATCAGGCCGATCACGCCGTGCTTGGCCGCGACGTAGTGGCCGACGTGCGGATAGGCCTTGAACCCGGCCACCGACGACGTCAGGATTACCGAGCCGCCGCGGTCACCGCTGAGGATGTGTGAGACGCCGGCCTTTACCGTCTTCCACACGCCGCTGAGGTTGACGTCGATCATCTCCTGCCACAGCGCCTCATCGGTCTTGTGCAGCTTTCCCGCGGTCGTCCCGATGCCGGCGTTGGCGACGATGACATCCAGTCGCCCCAACTGTTCGACGCCGCCGTCGACGGCGGCCCGCAATGCGTCGAAATCGCGCACGTCCACTTCGGCGGTGACGACGCGGCCGCCGGCGTCCTTGACCAAGCCGGCGGTCTCGTCGAGGTCTTCGGGTGTGGTGCCGTCCGCGGGTGACGCCTCGAACTTGCGGCAGATGTCGACGGCGATGATGTCGGCGCCCTCCCGCGCCAGGCGGACGGCGTGACTCCTGCCCTGCCCGCGCGCGGCACCGGTCACGAATGCGACCTTGCCATCCATCCGGCCCATCGCCACCTCCATGCGCAGCCAATTTGGGCGATCGCCCAATTTCCCGGCGCACCCATGTCTAGCAGCGTGGAGAGGAGCTAGTCAAGACGCCGCCGCGAAGCGCCTCGATCGCGCCCCGTGTTCCAAACCTGTGAAGATTTGCGGCCCGGGTGTGAAAGCTTCGTTAAGAACGCGGCACGCCCGCGATCGGCCCGGCACCGTGGAGGCATGACGCTCTTCGAGCTGCTGCCATCGCTGAGGCACGGGCAGAACCCGCACCTCGATCGTGCGATCTGGCCGCTGAGCGCCTACGTCGACGACCTGGGCCGGCTCTGCGTGGGCGACGTGGCCGCCGACGACATCGCCGCGGAGTTCGGCACCCCCACCTACGCGGTGGACGAGGAGGATTTCCGGGCGCGCATCCGCTGCTATCGCGCCACGCTCCCCGACGCCGAGCTGATCTACGCCGCCAAGGCCTTATTGAGCGTGGACGTGGCCCGGTGGGCCGCGGACGAAGGGGCCGGCGTGAACGTCTGCTCGGCCGGCGAGCTGGCCACCGCGCTGGCCGCCGACGTCCCGCCGTCGCGCATCGTCCTGGACGGCGTGATCACGGCGGCCGAGTTGTACGACGCGGTCGCGGCCGGCGTCGGGCGGATCGTCATCGACACCCCGAGCGAAGTCTCGCTGCTCGCCTGCCGGGTGCGTCATCCGCAGCGCGTCCTGTTGGGGGTCATCCCCGACGTCGGGGCCATGGACCAGAAATTCGGCTTCGCGCTATCGGGGGGCCAGGCGGCCGGTGCGCTTCGGCGTGTGCTGGATCAGCCGTGGCTGGACCTGGTGGGGCTCCAATTCCGGCTCGGCTCGCAGCTCACCGACCCCGCGGTCTATGGCGACGCAATCCGGCAGACGATCGGCCTGATGGCCGAGGTCCGCGACCGTCATCGCGTGGTGCTCAGCGAACTCAACCTCGGTGGCGGGCACGCGATCCCCTACCTGTCCGGCGACGCGGAGCTAGACCTGCGGTCGCTCGGGTCCACCATCGACGAGGCGCTTGATTCCGCCTGCGCGGAGCACGACTTTCCGCGCCCGAAGATCGTGATCGAGCCGGGCCGGGCGATCGCCGCGCGCGCCGGAATCACCCTGTGCCGGGTCATCGCCGTCAAGCGCCAGCCCGGCGGGCACACGTTCGTCGCGGTGGACGGCGGCACGGGCGACATGCCCCAAGCGGCAAGCCGAGGTGTGAAATACACGGTGGCGCTGGCCAATCGCCACCGTCCGACCGCGACCGCACCCGTCACCGTGGTGGGCCGGCATGGTGTCGGCGACGAGATCGCCCGCGGCATCGAGTTGCCCGCCGACATCCGGCCCGGAGACCTGCTGGCGGTCGCCTGCACCGGCGCCTATCAACATTCGACGGAATCCAGCCGCAGTCTGCTCGGTCGCCCGCCGCTGGTCGCGGTCTCCGGTGGCTCGCCTCGCGAACTGGTCCGCCGGGAAACGGTGGCCGACCTGCTGGCCCGCGATCGCGGCTGGACCGGTCAATGATGCTGTCCGGCACGGAGGTTCGTCCCCGCGCCGACCGATTGCGGGTGACGGCGGCGTACACCGTGCTGCTGCTGACGGTCTCGGTCACCCTGACGGCACTGGGTGCCCACACGCGCGCCGCTGTGGTCCGGGAAATGAGCACCAACCTGCACAACCTGGCGCACGGCCACTTGGGTTCCTTGGTCGGTAGCGCGTTCGTCAGCGACGGCGGCGACGTATACCTATGGCTTCCGGGGCTGGTGTGCTTGCTGGCGCTGGGCGAACTCATCTGGCGCGGAAGGGGTTTGCTGATCACGTTCGCGGTCGGGCACATCGGCGCCACCGCGATCGTCGCGGTGGGTCTGGTCGCCGCGGTGGAGACGGGATGGCTGCCGTTCTCGGTGGCGCGCGCCACCGACGTCGGGATCAGCTACGGCGCGGTGTGCGTGCTCGGCGCCCTGACCACGTCGATTCCGTTGCGCTGGCGGCCGGCCTGGATCGGTTGGTGGCTCGGCATCGCATTGGTGGCAACGGCCGACGCGGACTTCACGGCGTTCGGTCACGTGCTGGCGCTTCTCCTCGGCATGGGCTTGTCGCTCCGCTTGCCCGCGATCGCGCGCTGGACTCCCGTGCATGCGGCGTTGCTTGTCGTTGGCGCCGCCTTCGGCTATTTCGTGCTGTCGGGCTGGTCGTCGTCGGTGGCGCCCGCCGCCGGGCTGACCGGGGTGCTGATCGCCACGCTCCTGGCCAGTCGGGTGATGCGTTCTACCGCTGCGTGATCGTCTCGACCTGGTAGCGGCTCGCCGTCCAGGGCGGAGAGCCGGGCACCGGCGTCAAAGTGATTGTCAGCTGCGCTTTCCCCGCAGTCACCGATTGCGGCAAGAGGTACGTGTCATCGAGCCAGCGGTGAAAGTTGTTGGCGCGCGGCTGTAACCAGTTGCCGACGGGGACGCCGTCGATGGCGACGTCCGCCGATTGGAAACCATCGGCTTGATCCGAGGTGCGACGCAGCAGGACACCTCGGTTGTCCGGGTCGGTTTCCACGTGGAACGTGATCGGCGCGTTGGTGGCGCGGACCGACCCGACGATCGGATGCGTGTCGTCGGCGCCCTCGTAGTCGCTGACCAAAAGCTGGTCCGTGTCGTCGGCGTCGGTGTAGCCGTGCAGAAGTCGACTGACCGCGTCACCGGGACGGACGTCGTCGCCCTGAGCGAGAGTGTCGTTGGGTTGCGTATAGAGGAAAGCGGTTGAGCTGTAGTCCGGTTGCACCATGTTGCGCTTGCCGTGCTCGATGCCGAAACGGATCGCAGAACGGTAATCGACGGCGTCGGCAAGCATCAGCCGGTAGACGGCCACGCAGTAATCCGCGCA
This sequence comes from Mycobacterium sp. E3339, assembly GCF_001666915.1. NCBI lineage: Bacteria > Bacillati > Actinomycetota > Actinomycetes > Mycobacteriales > Mycobacteriaceae > Mycobacterium > Mycobacterium sp. E3339. The sequence continues at coordinate 5,470 of NZ_LZIZ01000044.1, forward strand.
GCCGTCGGTCGCCGTGCGCCGATCGGGCTGGCCGGTGAGCGGGTCGCTGAAGCGGGTGCCGTCCTTGAAATACCAGCCGCCCTCGTAGAGGTCTTCCGTGCCGGTGCCATACCACTGGGGCGACGCGGCGCCGTCGGTGTACACCCGCTCGGCGCCTTCGAGAAAGTAAGGGGCACCGTCGCTGAACGCGGTCTTGATCCGGGATCCCCGGATGGTGTGGCTGACGCCGACGAACTTGCCGTGGCCCGGTTCGTCGGCGAACAGCCAATCCTGGCCCGGCATTGTCGGCGCGGCGTGCGAGCGGGCGGTGAAATACCCCGCCCGCCCGCTCGCCAGCGCGGACGCCCACTGGGCGTCGGGAGTGGACGTCACCGCGGTGTCGATGCCCGCCACGGGTTCGCCGGTGGTGTTCACCAGTGAGATGCGGGCGTCATGAGCGAACGGCATGGGCCACCACGCGGACAACAACAACGGTCCGCCGGTTTGCGGGATCGCGGCGAACATCAGCGCCCGCACGGTGTCGGTGCCCAATCCGGCGCAAAAGAACTCCCCGAGGGGGGAGTCGACCATGGTCCGCCCGTCGAAATCCAACTGCAGCCGCAGGCCGCCGAGGAGTTGATCCGCCGGTTGGGGCAGTCGCACGCGTAGCTCCGAGATGCTGCCCGGGCCGGTCGATTCCGCGATACTCACCCCGCCCCCGGCGGGAATCTCGACGGCGCGATCGTCGTGAACCGCCGCGGGCGCCGCCGGTTTGGGGTCAGCGGTGCCCGCGGCGCGCAGTGTGGTTAGGACGTCCAGCGCGGGGTCGGCGAGGGAGAAGGTGGAGATGCCCTCGCCCGTGGAGAATTGGCGATAGTCGACGTGGTAGTACTCCAGATGCGCTGCCACGCTGATCCGCATCGAAAGCCGGTAGGGCATCGGAACCTTGATGTACACCCCGCCCGGCGACTGTGCCGCGTTGGCCACCAGCGGCCATTCGAACGGTGCGCCCAGCGCCCCGTCGACCACGGACTGCAAGGGGGCGTCGATCACCGTCCGTCCATCCAATTCGATGCGGATGTTCCCGATTCGGGTCACGTCGCCGCCGTCGCGGGTGAACCAGATCGAATCCACCTCGCCCGCACCGTGATCCTCCGCGACGACACAGCCGGCGCCGCCGGACGCCAGGCACCCCCCGGTCCCGTTGCGATTTCCCGTGGAGAGGTCGAAATCACCGCCGCTGCGATCGAAGCTGGACAGCTGGAGGGCCTGGGTGTCGGTGCGCAGATACGGTAGCCGGTCCAGCCGGCGGTAGGTGTCCCAGCCGATCAGCCTTCCCGCCGGACCGTCGCCGGGCGGCTCAGCGGGAGTGGCCGCCGCGGTGGCGACGCCCGCCACCGTCAGCAGCATGACGACGGCGGCCGCGAGCCATGCACGAGGAGCCACCGACATGACAACGAAGCTTACTTTCTAGGCCGGGTTGACCAGGTTTGGAACCCGATAATCACGCGTGCAGAATGGCCCGGCGGTCCGAAATGCATTCAAGGTGTTGGCAGTTCGCGCATCGCGGTTCGGAGCTGGCACGAGCTGATCCCGCGGCGCGTTCGAGTTGCTCCTCAGCAAAGGCTACGCGCCCAGCAGACGGGCTCGCAATGGCCATGACAAAATCGGGAGAGGCGAGTATCAGCCGCTTTCTAAGCGGCTGGCCCGAATATCGTTTCCCCCGAGCACATTTCGCATCGCCCTGCATTGTCAGAAATGCAGGTCCGTTCGTGCGCCGTTCCATACTATCGCGCCCAACGCGCGCGCGGAAGATATTGCGGGATGAATGCAAATCGCGCTTAGGGCGTCCTTCTATGCGGCTCGGCGGAGCCAGCCGGCTACGGCCAAGGCGATAACGTAAACCGGCGCAATTTTGCTGAATCACATGGTATTCCGCATTGCACTCACGTAACATTACGCTCCTCGGGCGAAACATTTCTTCTCGACGAACGGAGTGGGCATGTCTCGTTTGAAGTACAAAGTTGTCCTCGGACTAGTCCTGGCCGCCACCGCTTTGGGGGCGTCGGGCTGCACTTTCCCCGTCACCATCGAATGCCTACCACCGGCTGTCTGCGTGCCGTAGGAGCGCCTCCGGTTTTCGGGGTTGCGCTACTGGCACGTCCTACTCGGTACGGCTCACGATTTGGCCTGCCGATTGCAACGCGGTTGCATGACGTGCCAGTAGCGTACGGCTCTCTCGGCTAGGGAGCCGCCCAGAACGCTTGTGCCACAACGGTTTCTGTGGCCCCATAATGCCGGTTCATCGGCGGCCGGACAGCGACGATCTCACTTGGCCTTGTCTCCCTTGAGGTCCGTATCACGGCTGGGCTGAACGCGTTTGGGTTCACCCGGCATCTTCGGGTAGTTCGGTGGATAGGGCAGGTCGCCAAGGCCGCGCTCTTCGTCCGCCTGGGCCATCTCCAGCAACGGCGCGATCGACTGCGCCACGTCATCCATTGCCGCCCAAGGATCCTCGCGGCCCTTCACCAGGTCGGGAACCGTCGCCATGGTGTAGTCGTCCGGTTCGGCCCCGGCCAGCTCGTCCCACGTCAGCGGCGTCGATACCGTCGCGATCGGGGTGCGCCGCACCGAGTAGGCCGACGCCATCGTGCGGTCCCGGGCGTTCTGATTGAAGTCGATGAAGATGCGCTCGCCACGCTCTTCTTTCCACCACGACGTGGTGACGGCCTCGGGCGCGCGCCGCTCTACCTCGCGGGCCAGGGCGATGCCGGCGCGGCGCACCTCGATGAAATCCCAGTCGGTCGCGATCCGCAGAAAGACATGGATGCCGCGGCCGCCCGATGTCTTGGCGTACCCCACCAGGCCGAGCTCGTCGAGCAGCGGTCGCAACACGTCCACCGCGACCGTGCGCGCCTGCTCGAAGCCGACGCCGGGTTGCGGATCCAGATCGATGCGCAATTCGTCGGGATGGTCGGTGTCCGGGCAGCGCACCTGCCACGGGTGCAACGTGACGGTGCCCATTTGTGCCGCCCACACGATGGCCGACGGGTGCGTCACCTTCAGCGCGTCGGCGGTGCGTCCCGAGGGGAAGGTGACCCGGCAGGTCTGTAGATAGTCGGGATGATGCTGCGGAATCCGCTTCTGGTAGATCTCCTCGCCGTCGACGCCGTCGGGGAAGCGCTGCAAATGGGTCGGCCGGTCGCGCAGCGCGTCCAGCATCGGGCCGCCCGCGACCGCGAGGTAGTACTCGACTAGCCGTCGCTTGGTCCCTTTTGCGCCCAACTTGGGGAAATAGACCTTGTCCGGGTTGGTCAGGCGCACCGCAACACCGTCGACGTCGAGCTCCTCTGCAGCTGCCATACCAACGATTCCAGCACAATCGGGCTATGGACTTACCTGTCATGCCCCCGGTGTCGCCAATGCTGGCCAAGTCGGTGCGGTCGATCCCGCCGGAAGCGTCGTACGAACCCAAATGGGACGGATTCAGGTCCATCTGTTTCCGTGATCGCGACGAAGTGGAGCTGGGCAGTCGCAACGAGCGGCCGATGACGCGCTATTTCCCCGAGCTGGTTGCCGCGGCGCGGGCTGAGCTGCCCCAGCGCTGCGTCATCGACGGGGAGATCGTCATCGCCACCGACCACGGCCTGGATTTCGAGGCCCTACAACAGCGGATCCACCCGGCGGATTCGCGGGTGCGCATGCTTGCCGAGGCGACGCCCGCGTCGTTCATCGCGTTCGACTTACTCGCCCTGGGGGACGACGATTACACGCGGCGACCGTTCACCGAGCGACGCGCCGCGCTCGTCGATGCGTTGGCAGGCTCGGGCCCGTCGATCCATGTCACGCCGGCCACCACCGACATCGAGCTCGCGCAGCGTTGGTTCGACGAATTCGAGGGCGCCGGCCTCGACGGTGTCGTCGCCAAGCCGCTGACGGGGACCTACCAGCCCGACAAGCGGGTCATGTTCAAGATCAAGCACGAGCGCACCGCCGACTGCGTGGTCGCCGGTTATCGCGTGCACAAGTCAGGCGGCGACGCGATCGGCTCGCTGCTGCTCGGGCTCTACCAAGACGACGGCCAGCTCGCCTCCGTCGGGGTGATCGGCGCCTTCCCGATGGCCGAGCGAAGGCGCCTGTTCACCGAATTGCAGCCGCTGGTCACCGATTTCGACGCGCATCCGTGGAATTGGGCCGCCCACGAAGCGGGCGAACGAACGCCGCGCAAGAACGAATTCTCCCGCTGGAACGCCGGGAAGGACCTTTCGTTCGTGCCGCTGCGACCCGAGCGCGTGGTCGAGGTCCGCTACGACCACATGGAGGGCCGGCGCTTTCGGCATACCGCGCAGTTCAACCGGTGGCGCCCCGACCGCGAGCCCCGCTCCTGCACATACGAACAGCTCGAACAGCCGGTCACCTTCAGCCTCGGCGACATCGTGCCCGGCCTGGGAGCGGGCTAGCGGGCTCACTCGTCGCGCCAATGCGCCACCGTCGGGCGGTTCGACTGTCATTCTTGGCTTCATGCCCGGCACGAAGCACGTCGTTCTCATCCACGGCGCGTGGAGCCGGGGTGAGCAGCTGACCCCCGCCCGCACCGCGTTCGAAGAATTAGGCTACCGAGCCCACACACCGACCCTGCGCCATCACGAGCTGCCCTTGCACGAGGGCGCCGAACAGATCGCGTCGCTGAGCCTTCGCGACTACACCGACGACTTGGTGTCCTTCGTCAATTCGCTGGATTCCCCACCGCTTCTCATCGGTCATTCGATGGGCGGCCTACTGGCGCAGGTGGTAGCGGCGCGCACGCGCCACGCCGGGCTGGTGGCGGCATGTCCCGCCTCGGTTGCGGGAATCCTTGGCACGACTCCGACGAACGTGCGCATGTCGCTGCCGTCGTTGTTGCGGGCGCGCCCCTGGTCCAAGCCGATATATCCCCCGCCACTGGAGCGGTGTCGGCAATGGATCGCCAACACGCAGACCGACGTCGTCGCCCGCGAGATATATGACGGCTTGGTTTGCGAATCCGGGCGAGCGTTTTGCGAGATGGCCATGGCGGTGACCAAGCGTTCCAAGGCCACCGTCGTCGATTTCGCGACGGTCACCGGTCCGGTGATGGTGATAGGGGGCGAGTGCGATCGTATCGTGCCAGCCGGAGTCGTGCGCCGGACCGCGGCCCGGTATCAACGCGGTTCGTCGGTCGAGATACCCGCCGCCGACCACATGGTGTTTTCGGGCGCGGCGCTGCCCGTCACCGTGGGGGTGATCGATGACTGGATTGCCAGGAACCAGGTGTTCGCTTAGCCGTCGATGTGGTTCGGCGGGTCGGCGAAGGCCAGATCCGCGGGGCGCTGGTCGGGACCCATTACATCGCAACGCTTATCGGGCACCAGGTATGAGCTGGCGCCGTTGGGAACCAAGCGGGTAACCGCGACGCACCGTTGCCAGCTGCCGTCCGGCTGGACGGGTCCATCGCACTTGCTCAGAACGGGCCCCCCGTACAGGCAGCCGGCGCTCGCCGGCGGCGCCGAGGTGATCGACCCGGCGGCCACCAGCAGGGCGGCCAATCCTCCGACGACGCCACGCCTCATGGTTGTCTCCCGTCACGAATACCGTCGACACCCAGCCTGCACCAACGACGCTACCGCTTCTTCGACGTCGTTTACTACCGGAAATTCGGGACGGTGCCGGCCCGGCTCTAGGCCAGTTTCGTCAGCGTCAGCTGCCGCCGATGATGGTCATAGTGATGACCGGGGTAGCGGTATACGTCCGCCAGCGTCATGTAGTCGTGAAAGTAGGGATCCCATTTGCCGGGAAAGTGCATGCCGCGCCGCAGGGCGTCCTCCGGTGCCCGATGTAACGAGCGTTGCAGCGAATCGATCACCCGGTCCAACTTGGCGGCCATCCGCTTTCGGTTGTAGACGCGGGCAGCGAAACGCGATCCGTAGAAGTTGATCTTGTCGAACGTGGGCGTCACCGAATTCAGGAGGCGTGCGTAACCATGGCTAAGCGAACCGGGGAGCCGGCCGAACACGCGGACCAGCAACAGCAGGCGCTGCACCACCATGTATCCGAACACCATATGAAACAGCAGCTCCTCGTTGCTCCACCTGGTGCCCTTTGTTGCTTTGGTCCAATCCTGGTCGTCGGCAAGCTCGATCAGGTGCCGGAAATCGACGCGCACCCGCTCGAGTTCGGCGGCGATGGCCGCGCGATCGATCGGTTGTGGCATACCTTGCCCCGGCGGGTAGTGACGCGAACACCTCCATCATCGGCCATCCGTCGCACCGGATGCGGACATGACCCGCACGTTTAACACCCGCCGTCGGCGGGCACGCGAACGTACATGTCCGTGACAGCTTTCCAGGACCTGCCGTTGGCCGATCGCGACCGCAAGTGGGACGGTGACGCCGCCGAAAAGCGGGTCCGCAAGTGGGCCGGGGCCGAGGACGCGCCGAATCAGAAGTACCGCGACGCCCACGTCTGGTTCGACGGCGAAAAGAAGGGCAACTTCACCGCGTACAAGCTGTTGATCGCCGATGTCATCGG
>NZ_LZIZ01000045.1:0-630 GCF_001666915.1 Mycobacterium sp. E3339
AGGCCCAGCTGGACCCAACGGCGCTGTCGGTGCTGGCCATGTTGCTGCCGGCGCTCTGCACCTTCTGCCCGTGGGCGTTGGCCTGCTCGTAGATCACCTGGAAGTTGCGACCCAACTGGGTGATGAACTCCTGGCAGGCCACCGAACCGGCACCGCCCCAGAAGTCACCCGCAGCAAGCACATCGCGAACGATGGCCTGGTGCTCAGCCTCCAAAGACGCGGCCTGGGCGCGGATCAAGGCACCGTGGGCGTCGACATCGCCGAACTGGTAATTGATTGTCATAACGGTGTTCTCCTAATGTCTGGAATGGTACGCAGCCGCGGTTTTTAGCGCTAGCTGCCGAGGATTTGCTGCGAGGCCTGCTCTTGCTGCTCGTAGTTGTTCGCGTCGCGAATCAGACCGTCGCGCACACCGTGGAGCATGTTGACGATGTTGCGGAAGGCCTGGTTGACCTGACCCATGGTGTCGTACGAGGTCGCCTGCGCCTGACCGCTCCAGCCCGAACCCGCGATGTTCATCGAGGACGCCCACATCTTGCGAGCCTCGTCCTCAACGGTCTGGGCGTGCACCTCAAAGCGGCCCGCCATCGCCCGCATCTCGTGCGGGTCGGTCATAAAACGAGTTGCCAT
>NZ_LZIZ01000046.1:0-18470 GCF_001666915.1 Mycobacterium sp. E3339
GGCCTGGTGGTCTCCGGAACCACCGGCGAGTCGCCCACCACCACCGATGACGAGAAGCGGGAACTGGTGCGCGTCGTGCTGGAGGCCGTCGGCGACCGCGCGCGCGTCATCGCCGGCGCGGGCACCTATGACACCGCTCACAGCGTTCGCCTGGCAAAGGCCTGCGCGGCGGAGGGCGCGCACGGATTGCTGGTGGTGACGCCCTACTACTCCAAGCCGCCGCAGAGCGGGCTCATCGCGCATTTCACCGCCATCGCCGACGCCACCGACCTGCCGGTGCTGCTCTACGACATCCCGCCGCGTTCGGTGATACCGATCGAGACCGCGACCATCCGCGCGCTGGCCGCCCACCCCAACATCGTGGGAATCAAGGACGCCAAGGCCGACCTGCACGCCGGCGGCCAGATCATCGCCGAGACCGGGCTGGCGTACTACTCCGGTGACGACGCGCTGAACCTGCCGTGGCTGGCCATGGGCGCCACCGGCTTCATCAGCGTGATCTCGCACCTGGCCGCGGGTCATCTCCGAGAAATGTTGTCCGCCTTCGCTTCCGGCGACATCGCCACCGCGCGGAAGATCAACACGACCGTCGCCCCGCTGTGTGACGCGATGAGCCGGCTGGGCGGCGTCACGTTGTCCAAGGCGGGGCTTCGCCTGCAGGGCATCGAGGTTGGCGATCCTCGCCTGCCGCAAATGCCCGCGACGCCCGAGCAGATCGATGCGCTTGCCGCCGATATGCGCGCGGCGTCGGTGCTCCGATGACCCAAAGGGTGGACCGTAAGTGGATGTAGACCTCACCCCTCCTGGTCGGTTGACGAATGGTGGGTTGCGGGTCACCGCGTTGGGCGGTATCAGCGAAATCGGCCGCAACATGACCGTTTTCGAGCATCTCGGCCGGCTGCTGATCATCGACTGCGGGGTGATGTTCCCCACCCACGACGAGCCCGGGGTGGACCTGATCCTGCCGGACCTGCGCCACATCGAAGACCGGCTCGACGACATCGAGGCGCTGGTGCTCACCCATGCGCACGAGGACCACATCGGCGGCATCCCGTTCCTGCTCAAGCTGCGCCCGGACATCCCGGTCGTCGGGTCCAAGTTCACCCTGGCGCTGGTCGCCGCGAAATGCCGTGAGCACCGGCTCAAGCCGGTCTTCGTCGAGGTGACCGAGGGGCAGCGCAGCACCCACGGCGTCTTCGAGTGCCAATACTTCGCCGTCAACCACTCCATCCCGGACGCGCTGGCGATCGCCGTCCACACCGGCGCGGGCACCGTCTTGCACACCGGCGACATCAAGCTCGACCAGCTGCCCCTGGACGGCCGGCCCACCGACCTGCCCGGCTTGTCCCGCCTCGGGGACGCGGGCGTGGACCTGTTCCTGTGCGACTCGACCAACTCCGAGATCCCCGGCGTGGGGCCGTCGGAAAGCGAGGTGGGTCCGACGCTGCATCGCCTGATCCGCGGCGCCGAGGGCCGCGTCATCGTGGCGTGCTTCGCCTCCAACGTCGACCGCGTGCAGCAGATCATCGACGCCGCGGTCGCGTTGGGCCGGCGCGTCTCGTTCGTCGGGCGCTCGATGGTGCGCAACATGGGCATCGCCCGTGAGCTCGGGTTCCTGCGGGTGGCCGATTCCGACGTGATCGACATCGGCGCGGCCGAGCTGATGCCGCCCGAGCGGGTGGTGCTGATCACCACGGGCACCCAGGGCGAGCCCATGTCGGCGTTGTCGCGGATGTCGCGCGGCGAGCACCGCAGCATCACGCTGACCGCGGGGGACCTCATCGTCCTGGCGTCGTCGCTGATCCCGGGCAACGAGGAGGCGGTCTACGGCGTGATCGACGAGCTCGCCAAGATCGGCGCCCGCGTGGTCACCAATGCCCAAGCCCGCGTGCATGTTTCGGGGCACGCGTACGCCGGCGAGCTGTTGTTCCTGTACAACGGTGTGCGGCCGCGCAATGTGATGCCGGTGCACGGCACCTGGCGAATGCTGCGCGCCAACGCCAAGCTGGCGGCCAGCACCGGGGTGCCCGAGGAGTCAATCCTGTTGGCCGAGAACGGGGTCAGCGTCGACCTGGTCGCCGGCAGGGCGTCGATCGCCGGGGCGGTGCCGGTCGGCAAGATGTTCGTCGACGGGCTGATCAACGGCGACGTCGGCGACATCACGCTGGGGGAGCGGCTCATCCTGTCGTCGGGTTTCGTCGCGGTGACCGTGATCGTCCAGCGCGGCACCGGGCGTCCGGTGGTCGCGCCGCACCTGCACTCGCGGGGGTTCTCCGAGGACCCCAAGGCGCTAGAGCCGGCCGTGCGCCGGGTGGAGGCCGAGCTGGAAGCGCTGGTGGCCGAGAACATCACCGACCCGGGCCGCATCGCGCAGGCCGTCCGCCGCACCGTGGGCAAGTGGGTGGGCGAGACCTACCGGCGGCAGCCGATGATCGTGCCGACGGTCATCGAGGTCTGAACGCCCGGCGCTACAACTTCTCCGCGTAGGCCGACCATTCGATTTGGGAGGCAGCGAGTTTGCGGCCGGTGGGTTCCACGTAACGCCGGACGAGTTCGTCGGGCCCGGCCTGCTCCAGCAGCCGCCAACCGTATTCCGCGACGAAGGCGCCGACTTCTTCGGGCTGCAGGCCGAAGTGCCACAACTGCCGCCGCTGCCGCACGCTGCGGTACAGCGTGCGCGTGCCGTACAGGTTGGTGCCGTCGATGAAATCCCCGCGCACGTAGGTGAATACCAACCGGCTGCCCGGGGCGGCGGCGCGCAACCCCTCCAAGGTCCGTCTGACGGTGGCTTCCGTCAGGTATTGCGTGACGCCCTCGCAGATGAAGAACGCCCGGTAATCGGTGCGGTAGCCGTGCTCGGCCAGGGCGGTGAGCAGGTCGTCGCGCTCCAGGTCCAGCGCCACCTGGCGGACCGACATCGGCGGGCCGCCCAAGACCCGCCGGACCGTCTTGACCTTCCTGGCGATGTTGACCGGCAGGTCGACCTCGAAGACCGGGATGCGCACCTGCCGCGTGAGAAGGTAAGCGCGGGTGTCCAGTCCGGCGCCGAGGATAACGACCGCGTCGATGCCGTCGAGGGCCTCGGCGAGCTTGTCGCCGATGAAACGCTTGCGGCAGGCCAGGTTCGCCCACAGCCCGCGGCCGGACCATTCCGATCCGCGGATCATCAAGCGGCGCAACGGCGCGACCCGCGTCGCGGCCACCAGCCACCGCAGCGGCGGCGGCAGAAACAGCTCGGCCAGGTCGTCGTCCACCAGCCGGCGGGCCGGCGGCTCGTTGTGCTCGACGGCCGCCAGGACCATCGGGCCGAAGGCGGTCTGCGCGGCGGGATTTCGTGCCATACGCCGCTACTTGTTCAAGAAGCCGGCATCGACGGGCAGCGTGACGCCGGTGATGTAGCGGGCCTGGTCGGACACCAGCCACGCCACCGCGTTGGCGACGTCTTCCACATCCAGCACCTCCACCGGCATGGCGTTGCCCATGGCCCCGGGCGTATCGGTCGCGGCGGCCATCTTCGCCAGCCACTCGCGGGTGAACTCGTTGTTGATCATCGGGGTCTCGACACCGGACGGATGTATCGAGTTCACCCGAATATACTGCGTCGCAAGCAGATTCGCGTACACCCGCATCAGGCCCACCACGCCATGCTTGGCGGCGGCATAACCGACGGAACCGGCGTCCGGGCTGCCCACGCCGGCCAGGCCGGCGCTCGAACTGATCAGCACGATCGACCCGCCGGTGCCTTGGGCGACCATGGTCGGGATGGCAACCTTGATGGTGTTGTAGACGCCGGTGAGGTTGACGTCGATGACGTCGCGCCAGCCGTCGTCGCCGGATTGCATCGGGGCGATGCCGGCGTTGGCGACGACGATGTCGAGCCGGCCGAATTCGTCCAGGCCCGCCTGCAGGGCGGCCGACAGCGATGCCCGGTCGCGGACGTCGCCTCGGGCGGCGACGATGCGCGCGCCGGTGTCCTCGACCAACTTGACGGTTTGCGCCAGGTCTTCCTCGGTGGCCAGCGGATAGGGGACGCTGGCGATCTGATCGCACAGGTCGACCCCGATGATGTCCGCGCCGTCGGAGGCCAGCCGCACCGCGTGCGCGCGACCCTGGCCGCGCGCCGCGCCGGTGATGAAGGCGACCTTGCCCTCGAGTGGCCGCCCCATCAGGACCGGATCTGGCCCTTGTCCGGGTCGCCCGCGGGCACGGGCTGCAGCATCTTGATGTCCGGCGCCCCGGCCAGGTGGTCGCCGGCCGCGGTGAACATCTTGGTGACGGCGGGCGCGGTGCTGTGCGCCTTGAGCGCCTCGGGGTCGGCCCACTGCTCCACGAAGACGAAGGTCTCGCCCGATTGGTGCAACGAGTACAACTGGCAGCCCGGTTCGTTGTGCACTTCCTCCACCGCCTGCGTGAGGATGTCACGGACGGTGTCGACCGATTCGGGTTTGACGGTCAAGGTGGCAACGACGACGACGGGCATGCTGGGGCCTCCTGCGGCTAAGGGGTGCGTGACGCGCACGGCTTTGTTACCTCGGTCACCGGTTGTCCACCCTACTCAGGCGACCCCGTGGCCCACCGGTCAGATGGGTCACAACCCCCAATCGTTACCAGTGTGGCGGGTGGTGCAGATGATGTCGATGCGACTACCCTGGCCGACATGGCTAACAAGACCGCCACCCGCTCCAAAGCTCGAACGAGCAGGTCAAAGGCCAGTTCGCGAAGCGGGTCGGGTCGCGCGCGGCCGGCGGCCCCCCGCAAGCGGCCGAGCAGGCCCGCCAAGCGGCGTCAGCATTCGCTAGTGGTGGCCGCCGGGCTGACCGGCGGCCGCGCCATGCGCGCCACCTGGCTGATGGCCGCCCGCAGCACCGGAGGGGCGGCCCGGTCGATCGGGCGGGCCCGCGACATCGACCCGGGGCACCGCCGCGACGGGATCGCGCTGATGCTGCTGGGCCTGTCCGTCGTGGTCGCGGCGAGCTCCTGGTTCAGCGCCGCCCGGCCGGTCGGCGCCTGGGTGGACACGCTGTTGCGCACCTTCGTCGGCGCGGGCGTCCTGGCGCTCCCGGTCGTGACCGCCGCGGTGGCGGTGGCGTTGATGCGCACCCAGCCCAACCCCGACGCGCGCCCCAGGTTGATCCTGGGCGCCACCCTGATCGCGCTGTCCGTGCTGGGCCTGCGCCACCTGTGGTCCGGCTCGCCCGAGGACCCGGAGGCGCGCCGCCGCGCGGCGGGATTCATCGGCTTCGCCATCGGCGGCCCGCTGTCGGACGGGCTGACGGCCTGGATCGCGGCGCCGCTGTTGTTCATCGGCTTCATGTTCGGCCTGCTGTTGCTCACCGGGACCACCATCCGGGAGGTGCCCGACGCGATCCGCGCCATGGTCGGCGCCCGGCTGCCCGGCGACGGCTACGACGACTACGACGAGTACGACGAGTACGACGAGTACGCGGATTCCGATGCGGCCGAAGACTTCTACGACGAGAGCGCGCTTCCCGACGACGGGCCGCAGGCCTGGCCGACGGCGGACCCGGCCCCGGCCCTGCGCGACAACGAGGACGACATTCCCACCACGCCGGAGCCGGCCATCGGGAAGAGCCGGCGCCGCGAGAAGAAGAAGACCGAGGTGCTGGACCGGGTCGTCGAGGGGCCTTACACCCTGCCGTCGATGGGCCTGCTGATCGCCGGCGACCCGCCCAAGAAGCGCAGCGCCGCCAACAACGTCATGGCCGAGGCCATCGGCGAGGTGCTCACCCAGTTCAAGGTCGACGCGGCGGTCACCGGCTGCACTCGCGGGCCGACGGTCACCCGCTACGAGGTCGAGCTGGGGCCGGGCGTGAAGGTGGAGAAGATCACCGCGCTGCAGAAGAACATCGCCTACGCGGTGGCCACCGAGAGCGTGCGCATGCTGGCCCCGATCCCCGGCAAGTCCGCCGTCGGCATCGAGGTGCCCAACACCGATCGGGAAATGGTGCGGCTTGCCGACGTGCTGACCGCGCCGTCGACCCGGCGCGACCACCATCCGCTGGTGATCGGCCTGGGCAAGGACATCGAGGGCGACTTCATCTCGGCCAACCTGGCCAAGATGCCGCACCTGCTGGTCGCCGGCTCCACCGGTTCGGGGAAGTCCAGCTTCGTCAACTCCATGCTGGTCTCGCTGCTGACCCGGGCCACCCCGGAGGAGGTCAGGATGATCCTGATCGACCCGAAGATGGTGGAACTCACGCCGTACGAGGGCATTCCGCACCTGATCACCCCGATCATCACCCAGCCGAAGAAGGCGGCGGCCGCGCTCGCGTGGCTGGTCGAGGAGATGGAGCAGCGCTACCAGGACATGCAGGCCTCCCGGGTCCGCCACATCGACGACTTCAACGAGAAGGTCCGGTCGGGCGCCATCACCGCGCCGCTGGGCAGCCAGCGCGAATACCGGCCCTACCCGTACGTGGTGGCGATCGTCGATGAGCTGGCCGACCTGATGATGACCGCGCCGCGGGACGTCGAAGACGCCATCGTGCGGATCACCCAGAAGGCCCGCGCGGCGGGCATCCACCTGGTGCTGGCCACCCAGCGGCCGTCCGTCGACGTCGTCACCGGCTTGATCAAGACCAATGTGCCGTCCCGGCTGGCGTTCGCGACGTCGTCGCTCACCGACAGCCGAGTGATCCTGGACCAGGCCGGCGCGGAGAAGCTGATCGGCATGGGTGACGGCCTTTTCCTGCCGATGGGCGCGAGCAAGCCGCTGCGCCTGCAGGGCGCCTACATCACCGACGAGGAGATCCAGGCCGTTGTCGGGGCCTGCAAAGTGCAGGCCGAGCCCGAGTACACCGAGGGCGTCACCACGGCCAAGCCGACCGGCGAACGCACCGACGTCGACCCCGACATCGGCGATGACATGGACGTGTTCCTGCAGGCGGTCGAGCTGGTGGTGTCCAGCCAGTTCGGCTCGACCTCGATGCTGCAGCGCAAGCTGCGCGTCGGCTTCGCCAAGGCCGGCCGGCTGATGGACCTGATGGAGACCCGCGGCATCGTCGGGCCCAGCGAGGGATCCAAGGCGCGCGAGGTGCTGGTCAAGCCCGACGAGCTGGCCGGCACGCTGGCCCTGATCCGCGGCGGCGCCGACGCCGACGGCGGCGAGCCCGAGGACTAGCGGGCGGTCGCCCGGTCGCCGAACGTGCACTCAGGGCGGGATTTCGGCGGATTTTTCGCCCTCAGTTCACGTTCGGCGGTCAGTGAGTCACAGCACCAGCAGCATCCGGGAGTTGCCCAGGATGTTGGGCTTGACGTAGCTCAGGTCCAGGAACTCGGCGACACCGATGTCGTAGGAGCGGCACATCTCCTCGAACACCTCGGCGGTGACCGGCGTGCCCTCGATCTCGGTGAAGCCGTGCTTGCCGAAGAACTCCGTCTCGAAGGTCAGCACGAACAGCCGCTTCAGCTGCAGTTCGCGCGCGACCTCGAGCAGCCGGTCGACGATCGCGTGGCCGATGCCGTGGCCGGTCATCGCCGGGTCCACGGCGACCGTGCGGACCTCGCCCAGGTCGGACCACATCACGTGCAGCGCGCCGCACCCGACGACCTTGCCCTCGCATTCGGCCACCCAGAATTCCTGGATGGCCTCGTACAGCGTCACCAGGTTCTTCTCGAGCAGGATCTTTCCCGCATAGGTGTCGACGAGTTGCTTTATCGCGGGGACATCGGACGTTCGCGCGCGGCGCACCACCGGTCGGTAGTCATGCGAACTTTCGGTCACGGCTAACAGTATCGACATCGGGGACGGGTGCGCTGGTCACCGGTTATTCTGTTGCGGTGTCGGGGCAGCCGCAAACGGGTCCGCTTACGGGGCCGCCGGCCCGCGCTCATATCGCAAACCTCGCCAACACCCTGACGTTGCTGCGCCTGGTGCTGGTCCCGATCTTCCTGCTCGCACTGTTCGCCAAGGACGGTCACGAGATCGCCTTCCGGATCGTGGCTTTCGCGATTTTCGCGATCGCGTGCATCACCGACCGGCTGGACGGCCTGTTGGCCCGCAACTACGGCATGGCAACCGAATTCGGCGCGTTCGTCGACCCGATCGCGGACAAGACGCTGGTCGGATCGGCGCTGATCGGGCTCTCGATGCTCGGCGACCTGCCCTGGTGGGTCACGGTGCTGATCCTGGCCCGCGAGTTCGGGGTGACCGTGCTGCGGCTGGCCGTGATCCGCCGTGGGGTCATCCCCGCCAGCTGGGGCGGCAAGGTCAAGACCGTCGTCCAGGTGGTGGCGATCGGTTTGTTCATCCTGCCGCTGACCGGGCCGCTGCGGGTCACGGCCGCGGTGGTGATGGGGGCGGCCATCCTGCTGACCGTCGTCACCGGCATCGACTACGTCGTCTCGACCGTGCGGGAAATACGGCGAACCGCCGACTGAATCTCGGCCGCCGAACGGGAACCAAGACCGCAGCGCCGGCGTTTCACGTAATGAGCGCCTGCCGAACGCGGCCGATCACGTGCCGGGCGGGCTGACTGGACAAAGGAGGGCAGAAATGCCGCCATTGGTGCGCGAGGTCATCGGCGACGTGCTGCGCGAGGCCCGCATGACGCAGGGCCGCACGCTGCGCGAGGTGTCCGATTCGGCGCGGGTGAGCCTCGGGTATCTGTCCGAGGTGGAACGCGGCCGCAAGGAGCCGTCCAGCGAGTTGCTCAACGCGATCTGCGAGGCGCTGCAGGTGCCGCTGTCGTCGGTGCTCACCGACGCCGGCGAGCGGATGGCAGGCGTCGAACGGGCTCACGAACACGCCGTGCCCGCCGACGGGCTGCGCGGCCCCAGCATCGACGTCGACACCAAGGTCGTCATCCCGCCGGTCGCCTCCCTGGCGATCGCCTGAGCGCGAGGATCCGGCGTTAGGGGTGGGGCGACGGGCGTCGACCCACTAAATTGAGCGACAAGCGACGGCCCATCCAGGGGCCGTCCGGCCCACAAGAAGCGAAGGCGGAGCTCACTCATGGCCAATCCGTTCGTCAAAGCGTGGAAGTACCTCATGGCGCTGTTCAACGCGAAGATCGACGAGCACGCCGACCCCAAAGTGCAGATTCAGCAGGCCATCGAGGAAGCGCAACGCACGCATCAGGCGCTGACTCAGCAGGCGGCCCAGGTGATCGGCAACCAGCGCCAGCTGGAAATGCGGCTCAACCGGCAACTCGCGGACATCGAAAAGCTTCAGGTCAACGTGCGTCAGGCCCTGACGCTGGCCGACCAGGCCACCGCCTCAGGTGACGCCGCCAAGGCCGCCGAGTACAACAACGCCGCCGAGGCGTTCGCGGCCCAGTTGGTCACCGCCGAGCAGAGCGTCGAGGACCTCAAGACACTGCACGATCAGGCGCTGAGCGCGGCCGCCCAGGCCAAGAAGGCGGTCGAGCAGAACGCGATGGTGCTGCAGCAGAAGATCGCCGAGCGCACCAAGCTGCTCAGCCAGCTCGAGCAGGCCAAGATGCAGGAGCAGGTGAGCGCCTCGCTGCGGTCGATGAGCGAGATCGCCGCGCCCGGCAACGTGCCAAGCCTCGACGAGGTGCGCGACAAGATCGAGCGCCGCTACGCCAACGCGGTCGGCGCGGCGGAGCTCGCGCAGGGTTCGGTGCAGGGCCGGATGCTCGAGGTCGAGCAGGCCGGGGTGCAGATGGCCGGCCACTCCCGGCTCGAGCAGATCCGCGCCTCGATGCGCGGCGAAGCGCTGCCGACCGGTGGCACGCCTGCCGCCGGGGCGACCCCCGCGACCCCCGCTCCCGCCGAGACCACCGGGGGCGCGGTCACCGAGAAACCCTTTGGCCAGTAACGCGGTGTCGTGTCGGTGAGCGGGACGCAGCGCGGGCTCTGGCGCTCGCTGCTGGGGCGCGGGTTGGCCACCGCCGCCGACCTGTCCGACCTGGTGGCCCAGAAGATCAGCGCCGCAACGGATCCGCGTGCGCGGCTGCTGCGGCGGCAGCGCCGCGCGCTGCGGTGGGGCCTGATATTCGCCGCCGGTTGCGTGTTCTGGGCGGCGGTGACGATACTGCTGGCGGCGTGGGGTTGGTTTGCGCTCCTGCTGGAGATCACCGGCGCAGTCGCGGTCGTGATGGCGATCCCCGCGACGCTGTTGCTGTTGCGCTACCGGTGGCTGCGCGCCGAGCCGTTGCCCACGCCCCGCCCGACGAACGTGCGCCGGCTGCCGCCGCCCGGCTCCGCGGCGCGGCCCGCGATGTACGCGCTGGGCGCCTCCGAACGCGGGTTCCTGTCGCTGTTGAACGTGATCGAACGGGGCTCGATGCTGCCGACCGCGGAAATCCGCGACCTGACCGCGGCGGCCAACAAGAGCTCGGCGGCCATGGCGGCCACCGCCGCGGAGGTGGTGTCGATGGAGCGGGCGGCCCAGTCCAGCGAATCATCGCGGTCCTACCTGGTGCCCACCATCAACGCGTTCACCGCGCAGCTGAGCGCCGGCGTCCGCCAGTACAACGAGATGGTCACCGCCGCAGCGCAATTGGTGTCCTCGGCCAACGGCGATCAGTTCGCCGCGTCGCAGCGCTACCGCGCCGAGCTGACCGGAGCCACCGACCGCCTGGTCGGCTGGGCGCAGGCGTTCGACGAACTCGGCGGCTTGCGCGGCGCCAGCTAGCCTAGAACGTCGCTTTGAGCGACGGCAGCACCACCGCCGCCAGGCCGCGAACGGTGGCCTTCAACATGTCGAAGAAGTCGAAGTAGTCGCGCCACAACGTGATTCGCCCGTCCTGAACTTCGAACACGCCGCAAACCCAGAACTGCAGCCGGACCGGGCCGAAGATCAGGGCGTCGGTGCGCTCGGTGAGCACCGCCCCGCCGTCGGCGGCGATGCGGTGGATCTTCACCTCGAAGGCGGCCCGGCCGTCCATCTGGCGAAACAGCTTCATCGCTCTGGCGCGGCCGTGAATGGTCGGCAACCCCACGTTCTCGTAGACGAGGTTGTCGGCCAGTGCCGCATCGGCGGTGTCGTAATCCGCGTCCTGCAGGGCGTTCAGGAAACCCTCGACCGTGCGGGTGTTCGCGACGCCTGTCCCAGTCAGCTCGGTCATGAGTGCCAGCGTAGGCGAGCGTCGCGGCCGCGCGCTGTGGCAGGGTAAGGCCGATGCGCGTCGCCGTGGTCGCCGGGCCGGATCCCGGGCACTCGTTTCCGGCGATTGCGCTGTGCCAACGCTTCGCCGAAGCCGGCGACGAGCCCACGCTTTTCACCGGCGCCGAGTGGGTCGACACCGCCCGCGCCGCCGGCATCGGCGCCACCCCGCTGGACGGCCTGGTCGCCACCGACGACGACGTCGACGCCGGGGCCCGGATCCACCGGCGGGCCGCGCGGATGGCCGTCCTCAACGTGCCGGCGCTGCGCGAGCTGGCGCCCGACCTGGTGGTGTCCGACGTCATCACCGCCGGCGGCGGGATGGCCGCCGAACTGTTGGGCATCCCGTGGATCGAGCTGAACCCGCACCCGCTGTACCTGCCCTCCAAGGGATTGCCGCCGATCGGCAGCGGACTGGCGCCGGGCACCGGCATCCGCGGCCGGCTGCGCGACGCGACCATGCGCGCGCTCACCGCGCGGTCGTGGCGCGCGGGCCTGCGCCAGCGCGCGGCCGTGCGGGTCGAAATCGGATTGCCGGCCCGCGACCCGGGGCCGCTGCGGCGGCTGATCGCCACCCTGCCCGCCCTCGAGGTGCCGCGGCCGGACTGGCCGGCCGAGGCCGTCTTGGTGGGCCCGCTGCACTTCGAACCGACCGATCGCGTGCTGGACATCCCGGCGGGCTCGGGACCCGTCGTCGTGGTGGCGCCGTCGACCGCGTTGACCGGCACCGAGGGGCTGGCCGAGGTCGCGCTGGCGCAGCTGCGGCCGGGGGAGACGCTGCCGGCCGGGTCCCGGTTGGTGGTCTCCCGGCTGGGCGGGGCGGAGCTGCGGGTGCCTCCGTGGGCGGTGGTCGGGCTGGGCAGCCAGGCCGAGCTGTTGACCCACGCCGACCTGGTGATCTGCGGCGGCGGGCACGGGATGGTGGCCAAGACGTTGCTGGCGGGGGTGCCGCTGGTGGCGGTGCCCGGCGGTGGTGATCAGTGGGAGATGGCCAACCGGGTGGTCCGCCAGGGCAGCGGACGGCTGATCCGGCCGTTCACAGCCGAGGCGCTGGTGGCCGCGGTGAACGAGGTGCTGTCGTCACCCCGTTATCGGGCCGCCGCCCAGGCGGCGGCCGCTAGCATCGCCGGCGTGGCCGATCCGGTGTGGGTGTGCCACGAGGCGTTGGCGATGGCGGGATGACAGGGGGAGGGCAACGGCAATGAGGACGATCGCCGCCGGCGGCCTGCTGCTCGCCCTGATGTTCGGCGCGGGCGTCGCGCACGCCGATGCCGGCGACGAGCAGCAGGCGTGCCAGCTGATGGACGACCCGGCGGCCGCCGAGCAGGGTTTGGCTCCGGTCGAATACGCCTTCATGCAGTTGCGCTCGCGGATGTCGGCGCAGCGCGCGCGGACCATCATGTCCGAGGCCGTCCAGGACTACTGCCCCAACCACCTGGTCGACCTGCCGGCGAGCTGGCGGTGACGCGCGCGGTGTCCGATCGCCGTCCGGTGGGTATCTTGCTGGCGTGCGGCTAACGGAATTCAACGAGCGGGTCGTCCTGCGATTCGGCGCGGCGTACGGCTCTTCGGTGCTGGCGGATCATGTGCTGACCGTGTTCGACGGCCGCACCGCCGCCCAGGCGATCGAGGACGGGGTCGAACCCCGTGACGTGTGGCGGGCCCTGTGCGTCGACTTCGACGTGCCGCGCGAACAGTGGTGAGTTCGCGGCTTATTCGTAGGGCGGGTATTCGTGCTGCCGCAGTAGCTTCGCCAGGTGCACGGCGTTGCGGGCCGCCGTTTCGGTCGTGGCGGCCACCGCCTCCGGAACGTCGTCCAGGTCGTTGAAGTTGGTCCCCTGCATCGCCTCGCCGTTCCAGTAGGTGCAGCCCTGCGCGGGGATCGAGAACCCGATGTCGTTGAGCGCCTGAAACAGGTCGGCGACGATCTTGTGGGCGCCGTCCTCGTTTCCCACGACCGCCGCCAGGGCCACTTTGCCCACCATCCGGGGCCGTCCGGCGTCGTCCTTGTCGGAGATCGCCGCGTCGAGGCGCTCCAGGACGCGCTGCGCGACGCTGGACATGTGGCCGACCCAGGTGGGCGTCGACAGCACGACGATGTCGGCCGCCGTGATCTTCTCCAGCAGCGCCGGCCACTCGTCGCCCGGGCCCATGTCGGCTTCCACGCCGGGCAGCAGCGCCAGGTCCACGCAGCGCACCTTCTCGCCGTCCACGCCCGCGCGGCGCAGTTGGGCGAGCACCTGATCGGCGATCAGCTCGCTGCTCGACGGCTCCGGGCTCTTCTTCAACGAGCAGGTCAGGGCGAGGGCGCGCAGGGAATCTGTGGACATGACGACCGATTACCCCTGCGCGACAAGGGCAAACGACGGCTAGCCCGGTGACGTTTCGAACACGCAATCACCGCAGACCGCTCGCCCGGGCAGGCGGTAGAAGAGGCAGCAACTGCGGCGTTTGAAGCCCAGGTCCGCGCCGGTGACGACGCCCGACCCGGCCAGCACGCCCATGCCCAGCAGCGCCCGGGTCGTCTCGGCGATCCGCGGGCCGAGGTCGGGCCGCGCCGCCAGCAGCGCCCGGGCGGCCCCGGTGAGCGCGGACGCGATGTTGCCCGCGAGCAGGGCGGGCGCCAGCCCCACCCGCAGGCCGGCGGCGAGCGGTTGCAGGTGGTCGCGCACGACCACCCGGTACAGCGCGTCGGGGGAGGCGGCCGGGATCCCCACGGGCGCGGGCAAGCGCAGCGGCGCCCCGTCGTCGGCGCGTTGCAGGGCGCCCAGGTCCGGGACGACACCGTGGCCGACAGCGCAGGCCAGCACGGGTGACCACAGCCTGCCGGCGTGGCCGAGATGAACCAGCGAGGCGGCGACCCGCAGGTCCGTCGTGTGATAGCGCCAGGCGGTGGCGTCGACCAGGTCGGTGAAGCCGTCGGCGTAGGACTGCCCGACCGGGTGCCATCCGGCCGCCGCGCCACCCACGGTCAACGCGAAAAACCCTCCGTAGGAAGCGATTTCGGCCAACTCGGCGGAGATGTCCATGTGTGCGCCTCGTGAGGGGGGATCCGCCCCGGTTGTCGTGAGCAAGCGCCCGACGGTGGGGGCTCCCGGGTGCGGCGTCCCGGATGTGCCCCGTCGGCCCTATCGGGGGCAGATGTTGCCACACGCGATTACCGGGGTTCGGCGTGTCCGCTTGAATCGAACAAGTGTTCGTCTACTGTGGGAAACGTTCGGTGAGTCAACTTGTCGGTGGCCTTCTCTACTGTCACGGCCAACCGACCGACACCGGTCACCGAACACAACGAACCATAGGAGAGGCACCATGGCGCAAGCCCCCGACCGCGAGAAGGCTCTCGACCTGGCGATGGCCCAGATCGAAAAGAGCTACGGCAAAGGCTCGGTGATGCGTCTCGGCGACGAGACGCGTCAGCCGATCTCGATCATCCCGACCGGATCCATCGCCCTGGACGTGGCCCTGGGCATCGGCGGCCTGCCCCGCGGCCGGGTGGTGGAGATCTACGGCCCGGAATCCTCGGGTAAGACCACCGTCGCCCTGCACGCCGTGGCCAACGCCCAGGCCGCCGGCGGCGTCGCGGCCTTCATCGACGCCGAGCACGCCCTGGACCCGGAGTACGCCAAGAAGCTCGGCGTGGACACCGATTCCCTGCTGGTCAGCCAGCCCGACACGGGGGAGCAGGCCCTCGAGATCGCCGACATGCTGATCCGCTCCGGCGCCCTGGACATCCTGGTCATCGACTCGGTGGCGGCGCTGGTGCCGCGCGCGGAGCTCGAGGGCGAGATGGGGGACAGCCACGTCGGGCTGCAGGCCCGGCTGATGAGCCAGGCGTTGCGGAAAATGACTGGCGCGCTGAACAATTCGGGCACCACCGCGATCTTCATCAACCAGCTGCGCGAGAAGATCGGGGTGATGTTCGGCAGCCCCGAAACCACCACCGGTGGAAAGGCATTGAAGTTCTACGCGTCGGTGCGCATGGACGTGCGCCGGATCGAGACGCTCAAGGACGGCACCAACGCGGTCGGCAACCGCACCCGGGTCAAGATCGTCAAGAACAAGGTGGCGCCGCCTTTCAAGCAGGCCGAGTTCGACATCCTCTACGGCCAGGGGATCAGCAAGGAAGGCTCGCTGATCGACATGGGTGTGGAGCAGGGCTTCATCCGCAAGTCCGGCTCCTGGTTCACCTACGAGGGCGAGCAGCTCGGCCAGGGCAAGGAGAACGCTCGCACCTTCCTGATGGAAAACGACGAGGTCGCCAACGAGATCGAAAAGAAGATCAAGGAAAAGCTCGGCATTGGCGCGGTCGTGACCGATGGCTTGTCCGATGACAGCGTCCTGCCCGCCCCCGTCGATTTCTGAGCCCTCCCGCGAGGAGCAGGCGCGGACGCTGTGCCTGCGCCTGCTCACCGCGAGAGCGCGCACCCGGTCCGAGCTGCACGGCCAACTGGCCAAGCGCGGCTACCCCGAGGACGTCAGCGCCTCGGTGCTCGACCGGCTCGCCGCGGTCGGCCTGGTCGATGACACCGACTTTGCCGAACAGTGGGTGCGGTCGCGCCGGGCGACGGCCGGCAAAAGCAGGCGGGCGCTGGCCGCCGAGCTGCGCACCAAGGGGGTCGACCGGGAGGTCATCGCCGCGGCGCTGTCGGAGATCGACGCCGGCGCCGAACGGGACCGGGCCGAGCAGTTGGTGCGGACCAAGCTGCGGCGCGAGGCGCTCGACGGTGACGACGCGCGGGTGACCCGCCGGCTGGTCGGGATGCTGGCGCGGCGCGGCTACAGCCAGAATCTGGCGTGCGAGGTCGTCCTCGCCGAGCTGGCCGCCGAACGGGAGCGCCGCCGAGTCTAGGCCGGTGACGTGCGGTTTCTCGCGTGCCGAGCGCTCGCCGTACCATGGCCCCGTGACTTCGACGCTGGCTCCCGCGCGCACCTACCAGGTGCGCACCTACGGCTGCCAGATGAACGTCCACGATTCCGAGCGGTTGGCGGGGCTGCTGGAAGCGGCGGGTTACCAGCGGGCGCCCGAGGGGGCCGACGCCGACGTGGTCGTCTTCAACACGTGCGCCGTGCGCGAGAACGCCGACAACAAGCTGTACGGCAACCTCAGCCACCTGGCCCCGCGCAAGCGCGGCAATCCCGAGATGCAGATCGCGGTCGGGGGGTGCCTGGCCCAGAAGGACCGGCACGCCCTGCTACGCAAGGCGCCGTGGGTCGACGTCGTCTTCGGCACGCACAACATCGGGTCCCTGCCGACGCTGCTCGAACGGGCCCGGCACAACCGGGCCGCCCAGGTGGAGATCGCCGAGTCGCTGCAGGAGTTTCCGTCCTCACTGCCGAGTGCCCGCGAATCCGCCTACGCCGCTTGGGTTTCCGTCTCGGTCGGGTGCAACAACAGCTGCACGTTCTGCATCGTCCCGTCGCTGCGCGGCAAGGAGGTCGACCGCAGCCCGGCGGACGTCCTGGCCGAGGTGCGGGCGCTGGTGGACGACGGCGTGCTCGAAGTCACGCTCCTGGGCCAGAACGTCAACGCCTACGGCGTGTCATTCGCCGACCCGGCGCTGCCCCGCGATCGCGGCGCGTTCGCGCGGCTGCTGCGGGCGTGTGGGGACGTAGACGGGCTGGAGCGGGTGCGGTTCACTTCCCCGCATCCGGCCGAATTCACCGACGACGTCATCGAGGCGATGGCGCAGACGCCCAATGTCTGCCCCGCGCTGCACATGCCGCTGCAGTCGGGTTCCGACCGGGTGCTGCGCGCGATGCGGCGCTCCTACCGCGCCGAGCGGTACCTCGGCATCATCGACCGCGTGCGCGCGGCCATGCCGCACGCCGCCATCACCACCGACCTGATCGTCGGCTTCCCCGGTGAGACGGAAGAGGACTTCGCCGCCACGCTGGACGTGGTGCGGCAGGCCCGGTTCGCGGCCGCCTTCACCTTCCAGTACTCCAAGCGGCCCGGCACCCCGGCCGCCGAACTCGGCGGGCAGCTGCCGAAAGCCGTTGTGCAGGAACGCTACGGGCGGCTGGTCGAGCTCCAGGAGCAGATCTCGCTGGAGGGCAATCTCGCGCTGGTCGGCCAGACCGTGGAATTGCTGGTCGCCGCCGGCGAGGGGCGCAAGGACAGCCGCACGGCGCGGATGACCGGCCGAGCCCGCGACGGCCGCCTGGTGCACTTCACCGCCGACGACACGGTGCGACCCGGCGACGTCGTCACGGCGGTGATCACCCAGGCCGCCCCGCACCACCTGATCGCCGACGCCGGCGTCCTCAGCCACCGCCGCACCCGCGCGGGCGACGCACACGCCGCGGGCCAGCGCCCGCGCGGGATCGGCCTGGGCATGCCCGCCGTCGGACCGCCCGCCGACCCCGCCGAACCGATAGAACCAATGGGATGTGCCCGATGAACGAAGAACACCCGGACCTCAACGCCCTGCGAACCGAGATCGAGGCCGCCGAGCGCCGGGTGGCGCGCGGATTCGACCCGGGCCCACGCGGTTTCGTGGTGGCGATCCTGGTCTTCGTGCTGCTGGGGTCGTTCATCCTGCCGCACACCGGCGCCGTCCGCGGCTGGGACGTGTTGTTCAGTAGCCACGGGGCCGGCGCGGCCGCGGTGGCGCTGCCGTCGCGCGTATTCGCCTGGCTGGCCCTGGTGTTCGGCGTCGGGTTCTCGATGCTGGCGCTGGTCACGCGGCGCTGGGCGCTGGCCTGGACCGCGCTGGCGGGATCCGCCCTCGCCGGCGCCGCGGGGCTGCTGGCCATCTGGTCGCGCCAGACGGTGGCCGCCGGCCATCCCGGTCCCGGGGTCGGCCTGATCGCGGCCTGGATCGTCGTCCTGGCACTGACCTACCAATGGGCGCGGGTGGTGTGGTCGCGCACCATCGTGCAGCTCGCCGCCGAGGAGCAGCGGCGCCGGGTCGCGGCGCAGCAACAGTCGAGGACGCTGCTCGACAGCCTGGACGACGACACGGCCAAGCCGGCGCCCCCGGACCCCGACGCCTAGGGCTTACGGGTCAACGCCTCCGCGGCCGCCTGCGCCCACTGCCGCCACTGTTCGGCGTTCGCCTTGGCCTCTTCGGCCTCCTTGGTGCGGCCGGCCGCCTCGGCCTTCTGCGCCTGCTGCTCGTACTGTTCGGCGCGAACGCGGAACTGCTCGGCGCGCGCCTGCGCCTGCGGATCCGACCAATCGGCCTCGCCCGCGTCGCGCACCTTCTTCTCGACCGCCCGCAGCCGGCGTTCCAATTCGGCGGACCGTTCCCGCGGCACCTTGCCGATCGCGTCCCACTTCTCGGCGATCGAGCGCAGCGCCGCCCGGGCCGCGTCGTGGTTGCTGGTGTCGATCTTTTCCGCCTCGGCCAGCAGCGCCTCCTTGGCGGTGGCGTTG